>MWBF01000485.1 GCA_002068935.1 Chloroflexi bacterium ADurb.Bin325 | reverse complement strand
CCCAGTAACTGGCCATGTTGCCTCCGAATCAAACGGCCCGCAGGGCATCCCCGCGGGCCGCATAGTCACGTCAGGAACTGCTTAGATCGTCTGGTTCACGCCCGCCAGGGCCATGGGTGTGCCGCGTACCGTCCACACGTAGTCAAGCGCGCTGGGGATGCCCGCGGGCCGCCACCTGCTCGGCGACTACGACGTCTACGTCGATGAGACGAGCGCACGGCTGGCCGACGGCACGCTGGCAGGCAGCATCCTGTCGCTCGACCAGGCGCTGCGCAACGTGATCCAGGTCACCGGCTGCACGCTCAACGAGGCGCTGGCCGGCATGACGACAACCGCGGCGCGGGTGCTCGGCCAGGAGGAGGAGCGCGGCCGGGTTGCGCCGGGCAGCCGGGCCGACCTGGTGCTGCTCACCCCCGACCTGCACGTCCACAGCACGATCGTGGCCGGCGAGGTGGTCTACGAGGCGGCGCGCTAGCCGCGCGTCGGCCATTCGGCTGGGCCGCCAGGTCGCCGCCGACCCGGCGCATGATCGCTGGCGAGCTACCAGTTCAAGATAGGAGCTGCGAATATGGACCTGCAATCAACTCACGTCTATCGGGAGATCCACGAGCAGCCGGATGTGCTGGCCCGCGTGCTGGCGAAGGAACGGGCCGGGGCCGAGGCGCTGGCCGCGGAGATCCGCCGCCGCAACGTCGATCACGTCATCATCGCGGCCCGCGGCACGAGCGACAACGCCGCGCGCTATGCCCAGTATCTGCTCGGCGCCGCGAACCGCCTCCAGGTCGGCCTGGCCGCGCCGAGCCTCTACACCATCTACGATGCGCCCCCGCGCTTCGGCAACGCGCTCGTCCTGGGCATCAGCCAGAGCGGGAAAAGCCCCGACATCGTGGCCGTGCTGACGGAGGCGCGGCGGCAGGGCGCGCTGACCGCGGCGCTCACCAACTTCCCCGACTCCGACCTGGGGCGGGCCGCGGACTTCGTCATGGGGCTGCACGCGGGCGAGGAGCTGGCCGTGGCCGCGACCAAGACCTACACCGCGGAGCTGGCCGCGGTGGCCCTGTTGAGCGTGGCGCTGGCCGGCGGAGAGCGGATGGATGCGCTGCAACGCGTGCCGGAGCAGGTCGCGGAGACGCTGGCGCTGCACGAGGACATCGCGTTCGTCGCCGAGCGTTACCGCTATCTGGAGGCGGGCGTCACGATCGGCCGCGGCTACAACTACGCCACTGCCTTCGAGATGGCCCTGAAGCTGAAGGAGATGACCTACACGATCATCGAGCCGTACAGCAGCGCGGACTTCCTGCACGGCCCGCTCGCGCTCGTCTCGCCCGGCTTCCCGGTCATCGTCATCGCGCCGTCGGGCCGCATGCTGCCCGAGCTCAAGCCGTTCATGGCCACCGTCCGGGAGCGCCAGGGCGAGCTGGTCGTCATCAGCGATGACGAGGCCGCGCTCAGCGTGGCGCGCACCCCGCTGGCGCTGCCCGCGGGCGTGCCCGAATGGCTCTCGCCGCTGGTCAGCATCGTGCCGGGCCAACTGCTGGCCATGAACCTGGCTCACACGCGCGACCTGGACCCGGACCGCCCGCGCGCGCTGAACAAGGTGACGGAGACGCGCTGACGTCTGCGAGCCGGGAATCACGAACGGGGAATTGAGAGATGCCTGCTGTACGCCTGCTGTTGGTAGACGATCATGCGGTCCTGCGCGCCGGGCTGCGGATGCTGTTGAGCGCGGACCCGGATCTCCAGATCGTCGGCGAGGCGGAGACCGGCAGCGAGGGCGTCCGCATGGCCGAGGAGCTGCGGCCCGATGTCGTGCTGATGGACATCTCCATGCCCGACATGAACGGCATCGAGGCCACGCGGCTCATCAAGGCCAACTGTCCCGAGATCGCCGTGCTGGCGCTGACGATGCACGAGGACGATCAGTACTTCTTCGAGATGCTGTCCGCCGGCGCGTCGGGCTACGTGCCCAAGCGCGCCGCGCCCAACGAGCTGATCGGCGCCATCTATGCGGTCAGCGGCGGCGGGATGTTCCTCTTCCCGTCGGTGGCGCGGGTGCTCGTCAACGAATATCTCCAGCGGCGGGACGCGCCCAACGCGTCCGCGCGCGGGT
>MWBF01000484.1 GCA_002068935.1 Chloroflexi bacterium ADurb.Bin325 | reverse complement strand
GGCCCAGCAGGCGCAGCCCGCGCCAGGCGAACGACAGCGCCGCATCCAGCGACAGTTGCTCGACGGCCGTGGGCCGCGTCGCGCGTTCGAGGCGCACCTGGCCGAGCGTGACGAAGCTGCCGGCCGCGCCCGCGCCGGCTGCGGGCAGCTGCGCCAGGGTCGCGGGGTCGTACACGGCCAGCCTGAGCGTATAGAGGCCGGGCGCGGCGGCCGGCTCGGGGTGCAGCAGGAAGACGCCGAGCGGCCGCGCATCCGTTGGCCACTCGGCCGGGGCCAGGTGACGATCGTTGACGATAGGCCGGTCATCGCGCGCGACGACCGAGCCGTCCGCGGCCTCCAGCACGAGGGTGGCCTTGAGCCCCTGGCGCAGCGCGGTCTCGGCCGCGGCCGCGCCGGGCAGCGGGGCCCAGCGCACGACGGCCCAGACAGGCTTATCGGCCGGCGCGACCGCGGCGCGCGCCTCGTCTAACGTGCTGGCGACGCCCGCGCCATGCCCGCCGAACGCGGCCCCTTCCAGCCGGATCTGGCCGTCGAAGGCCGCGTCCGCCGCGGCCAACGGCTGCGCCAGCTCGAAGCGCGTGTCCGCCGCGATGGCGTACCAGGTCAGCGTGTACCCGCGGAACGCGGTCTCGCCCTCCGCTGCGCCGAACTTCTCCAGCATGAAGGGGACAGCCCCGCGCGGGTCGGTGTCCGACTCGAACCAGCGCACCCAATATACCCGCGTGCGGCCCCGCGTGAGCTGCGTCAGCCGGTCGGCCAGCGTATTGAGATCCACGAAAAGGTATTGCGCGGGCGTCCGGTTCGACGGTTCAGCGGGCGGGAAGCCCCCCGCCAGGCTGTTCCACCGGTCATAATAGAAGCCGAAGGGGTAGCGCTGATCCACGAGGATGAGGTCGCGGGCCGGGTCGGTGTGCTCGTCCAGCCACGCGATGAGGCCGCGCGTGTCATCGCGGAAGAAGCGCGCATCGGTGAGGTCGGTGTGCAGCCCCGGAATCAGGATCACGACGAGCGCGGCCGCGGCCAGCAGCCCCAGCCCGCGGCGCAGCCGCGACCAGCCGGCCAGCGCGAGGCCGGCCAGCAGCAGCCAGCCGGGCAGCGCGACGCTGATGTAGCGGGTGGCGGAGGTGGCGCGGTCGCTGATGACCAGATAGTAGATGAACAGCGGCAGCCCGGCCCACAGCAGGGCGAGCATAGCCAATCCGCGGGCCTCGCCGCCAGCCCCCGCTGAACGGCGAGCTTCGGGCCTGCTGACCCGAAAATGGCCGCCCCTTCGACTGCGCCCGCACTGCGTGCGGCCTCCGCTCAGGGCGCTTCCGGCATCTTCAGCCTGGACGCTGTCCCCAGGGCCATGACCACTGCTCAGGAAGGAGAGCCGGGGGGCGAGGAACGCCAGCCACCCGCCGACGAGCAGCGCGGCCAGCGCCAGCATCCAGGGGCGAGCCTGCGCCGGGTCGAAGTGCTCGCCCAGGGTGTAGACGCGCGCCAGCTCCGCCAGGAAGCCGCCGACCTGCGGGACGACGAGGTTCGGGTTGCGGTAGCCGGGGATCTGGCGCAACGCGACGGGCAGGCCGGGCAGGCAGAGCAGCGCCGTGAACAGCACGGCGAGCAGCAGCGTCCTCAGCCGCGGCCAGGCGCGGCCCCAGCCGCGGGGCGGCGCAAGCAGCGCGCACAGCCCTGCCCAGCCCCACAGCGGGACGAGCGCAAAGACCGCGGCGTAGTGCGTGAGCAGCGCCAGCGCGGAGAAGGCTGCGAAGGCGACGGCGCAGAGTTGGACGCCCCTTCGACTGCGATCGCACTGCGTGCGGCCCCCGCCCAGGGCGCTTCCGGCGTTTTCATCTAGAGCCGGTTCCCCGGCGACTGAAGTCACGGCCACATTTACCGAGTCTGCTTGCGCAGACAGAAACACGAAAGTCTCCCTGCGGGGACTTGGTAATGGCAGCAGCGGTTTCAACCGCCCGGAACGGGCTTTGCAAGCAGCCCCTGGTACGGCGGCCCCAGGACCGTGACCGCTCCGCTCAAGACGTCGTTGCAGGGCGACGAGCCTGGTCGCAGCCAGCGCGGCTTGGGCACCGACAAAGTTTTCGAAGATGCGCGGCGCGTAGTAGTTGAT
>MWBF01000483.1 GCA_002068935.1 Chloroflexi bacterium ADurb.Bin325 | reverse complement strand
CACCACGGCCCGCCCGCCACGAGCAGCGGCCACCCCAGGAGCGCCATCGCCAGGACGAAGATGCCGCCGGTCGCCCACCAGATGAGGCTTGTGCCGACCAGGAAGAACAGCTCGTTGTAGAAGGTGACGAGGGATCGCCACGCTACGATAAAGGCTCGCACAGGAACTCCTCGGTTGCCGGGTGGAGGCGGGCCGGCCGGCCGGCTCGCGCTCAGAATCAGCAGTTCGCCACGATTTCTTCGAGCAGCCGCGCGCTCGCGACCATGTCGGCGATCGCAATGTGCTCGTTGGCCGTGTGCACGGCGGCCATGCCGGTGCTGAGGATGGCGCAGTAGATGCCGTGCTCCGCGTAGATGTTGGCGTCCGTGCCGCCGCCGCTCGCCTTGATGGTCGGCGTGTAGCCGAGACGGCGGGCCGCGGCCACCGCGGTCGCGACGACGGGGTGATCCTCCGCCAGCTTGTAGGTGGTGTACATGCGCTTGACCTTGAGCTCGACGTGCGCGTCGTTGCGCTCCGCGGCCCCCTCCAGCGCCGCGGTCATCGCGGCCGTCTGCGCGGCCAGCTTAAGGTCGTCGCGGCTGCGCGCCTCGCCCTTCAGATAGACCTTGTCCGGCACGATGTTGGTGGCCTCGCCGCCCTGGATGATGCCGATGTTGGCGGTCGTCTCGAAGTCGATGCGGCCCAGCGGCATCGCGAGGACGGCCTCCGCCGCGACGCGGATCGCGTTGATGCCCTTCTCGGGCTCCGCGCCGGCATGGGCCTTCCTGCCGTGCACCCAGGCCTCGAGCGAATCCTGGCTGGGCGCGCTGGTGACGATGCCGCCGATCGGCCCGCCGGCGTCGAGCACATAGCCGCGGCGCGCGGTCAGCCGGCCCTTGTCGAGCAGCCTGGCCCCGCGCAGCCCCACCTCCTCGCTGACGCTGATGACGGCCTCCAGCGGCGGGTGCGGCCGGCCATCCTCGCGCAGCGAGGCCACCACCTCAAGGATCGCGGCCACGCCCGACTTGTCGTCGCCGCCCAAAATGGTGGTCCCGTCGGAATAGATCACGCCGTCGCGGATCTGCGGCTTGATGCCGGTGTCCTGGCCCACCGTGTCCATGTGCGCGCTGAGCAGCACCGCGTCGGTCGCGCCGTTCGTGGCGCGCCAGCGCGCAATCACGTTCCAGTGTTCATCTCGTTCCACCTGTGCGCCGAGCGCCGCGCAGCGCCGCGCCAGCTCGCGGCTGATGGCCTCCTCCTGCCCGGACGGGCTGTCGATGACGACCAGGTCGAGGAAGGTCTGCACCAAACGTTCACTGTTGATCACGAATCACCTCGAGACGGGCAAGCGCCCGATGGCAAATTGTATAAAAGGTCGCGCAGAGTATAGCCCTGACCGGACGCGACGTCAATTCCGGTCGGGCAGCCGTCTCGTTGGCTGTACGACATCTTACTGCGATCCGCGCGCCGATTCTATAAGATATGGCTGGATGATCGGTATTTGCCGCGGCTGCGCGCCCGGCGCAGCATAGGAAAGGACTGCCCAGATGTTGCGAACCCGTACCCCCCTCCTCGTCCTGATGACGGTGGCCGCGCTGGCCGCGGCCTGCGTTGCGGTGCCGCCCCAGGCGGAGGTTCCCGCGGCGACGAACGAATTGCCGGCCGGGCAGCCAGCCGCCGAGTCCTCAGCGACGGCCGGCGAGGAGCCGGCGCCGGCCGTCTCCGGCGCGCTGACTGTGATCACCGGGCAGGTCGTCTATCGCCCGCGCATCGCGCTCGCGCCGGATGCCGTGATCGATGTCCAGTTACAGGACGTCTCGCGCGCCGATGCGCCGGCCCGGATCCTCGGCCAGCAACGCATCGAGGCCAACGGCCGACAGGTCCCCATCCCGTTCGTCATCGAGTACGACCTGTCGCAGATCGACCCGAACGGCGTCTACATACTGATGGCGCGCATCAGCGAGGGCGGCGTGCTGACCTGGATCAATCCCGACCTGCTGCGCGTGATCACCGGCGGAGCCCCCACCGATCAGGTCGAGATCGTGGTCCAGCAGGTAAACCACTGAGCCCCGCAGGAGGTCCGCATGAAAACCAAGCCTTTGGTCCTGACGATGCTTCTGGCGGCGGCCTTTGCGTTGACGGCGGTC
>MWBF01000482.1 GCA_002068935.1 Chloroflexi bacterium ADurb.Bin325 | reverse complement strand
CCCTCGTCCTGCATCGCCAGGTAGTTATCCAGCGGAATATAGTTCGCCACGCTGTTGCCCGTGCCCAGGCAGTAGCCGCCGCCCGGATGACAGGCGTCGAGCGTCGCGCGCACACGGCGGCGGACGGCCTCCTCGTCGGCCCGGCAGAGGAAGTCCAGGTCGATGCCGCCGAGCAGCGCGATGCGGTCGCCGTAACGCTGCTTGGCCTCGATCACCGGCTCGATCACATCCTCGAACGAATGCCGCGCATCGATCTTCACGTCATCGATCAGATCCGGCATGATAGCCTCCAGCCTGCCGCAGGAGTGCAGCAGATAGGGCAGGCCCCTGGCATGCGCCATCTCCGCCATGCGCTTGTGGCCGGGCAGCACGAACTCGCGCAAATCCTTCGGGCTGATGAGCGTCGCGGTGCGGAAGCCCATGTCGTCGCTGCCCCAGACGACCTTCACCCGGTCGAACTGCAAGATGGTGCGGAGGATGCCCTCCTGGATGACCAGCAGACGATCCGCGATGGCCCGCACCAGGTCGCGCTGGTCGTACAGCGCATAGCAGAGCGACTCATACCCCATCAGCCAGGTGACGTACTCCGCAAAGTGGCCGAAGCCGCCCCCCGCGATGATGCACATATCGTCGGGCAGGTGCTTCTGGTAGAACTCCAGCGCGCGCGTGGCCGCGTTGGCCGGGTCGGGCCAGGGGTAGGCCTCGAATTCGGCCCAGGTCGTGATCGGCCCGCGATGCTCATCCATGAACTTCCGCCCGCCGTCGCGCTGGAGGTCAGCGGTGTCGGCGATGTCGTGATAGTGCAGGGGCATCTCCAGCCCCTCGACGCCGCAACGCACGTAGTCATAGCCGAGATAGCGCTGGACCGCGATGTTGGCCTTCTGCTGGAAGTAAGGGTCCGCGGGATCCAGCGCGGCGAAGAGGCCGAAACGCTCTCCGACGGCCCACCAGACCTCCGCGTCCAGGAACAGCTCGATGTAGTGGACCCGACGGGGCGTGCCCGCGCGGCGGATGCAGCGGACGAAGGCCTCCCAGTCGGGCGTGATGGGGGTGGAGAAAGATGTGAACGACAAGGCTGCCTCCGCAAGCGATCGCTACCAGGTCTGCACCAGCTCGCCGATCAGGCGCACGCGCTCGATGTCGCCGTCCGGCGGAATCTCGTCCGAGATGCCCAGCACCAGCCGCGGATGGAACAGCTCCACCAGCCGCCGCGTGCAGTCGATCAGCTCCTCGAGCGGATACATCGGCAGGAAGTAGACCGCGGGGATGCCGTCGAGCAGGATCTTGTCGCCCAGCGCGGCCTTGATCTCGTCGATGGTCACGTCGCCCTGGGGGATGGGCGTCGCGGCCTCGATGCCGTCGAACGGGCTCTCATGGATCAGCGGGTCCATGTGATGGTCGATGTTCTCGCCGAAGTTCAGGATGTCGATGGGCGCGGCGCACAGCACATCGTACAGCGCGTCATCCGCCGCGGCCGCGATCTCGCAGTACTGCTCGATGACCGCGGGCTGGTCGGCCATCAGATAGATCGTCGGCTCGAAGCCCATGTTCTCGATGAAGAGCCCCTGGACGGGCGAGCGGCGGAAGTAGAACTGCGGCGCGCCGCGGCCGCCCACCGCGGCGATCTGCTGCTCGTAGGCCTCCTGATCCCAGCGCCAGGTCTCGTGTTGCAGCATGTATTCGTACACGCGGAAGTCCGCCGCGGTCTTCAGCCGGTATTCGCTGTGATAGGCCGACAGATCCCAGGCGTCGTAGTGGACCACCTCCTGAAGACGGCCCACCGGCGTCTCGTACACGACGCGGCGGCTCTTCTCATCCGGCCAATCCACGCGCACCTCGATATCGTGAAACTCGTGGCGCAGCGGGTTGACGAAATAGCGCACCGACGCATGGCAGTAGTCGTACAGATCCAGCAGCGTCGCATCCTTCAGATGGGCCGGCAGCGTGCCGCGCTTGTGGTTGACGTTGTACCAGAACTCCAGCCGTGGCTGCCACAGGATGCGGCCTGGGTCCTGCCCGCGGAAGATAGCCAGGTTGGTCGCAGCAAAGTCGGATGGGGCGTAGGGGGACATAAGCTCTCCTGATGACATTGCGGATAGCCTGAGTCTACACCCAATCACCCGTGGCGGCAAGGCCGAG
>MWBF01000481.1 GCA_002068935.1 Chloroflexi bacterium ADurb.Bin325 | reverse complement strand
TCGAACATCCCGGGGTCGAGCTTGAGCGCGATCGGGAAGGTCGCGGCAAGGCGCAAGATGGCCCATTCCAGCCCCGAGGCGCGGATCATCTCCTCGCACGCCAGCTTGTGTTTGGCGTAGTGCTCGATCGGCCGCGGGGCCTCATTGACCGTCCGCGGCGGGGGAAGGTTCTGCGTCCTGCCGTAGATGTGCAGCGAGGAGGTGAAGATCAGCCGCGGCGGGACGGGCTGCTGCTCCATCGCCCGGATCAGGTTGCGCGTGCCGCCGACATTGACCGCCTCGGCCAGCGCCGGCTGCTGCTCCGACTCGATGCCGGTCGCCGACATCTTTGGGATGATGAAGGCCACGTGGATGACCACATCCTGGCCCGCGACCGCCGCGGCAACCTCCTCCGGATGCCGCAGGTCGCCCCAGACGACCTCGATACGATCCCGGTAGTGGCGCGCGGTGCGTTCGTTCGCCGGGGTCCGCAGATCGAAGCAGCGCACATGATGGCCCTGCTTCAACAGTTCGTCGAGCGTGCTTACGCCAACGTTGCCGAAAGCGCCCGTCAACAGTACGTTCATGGTCAAACTCCCTGTAAAAAAATGACGATACCTGCAAGAAGATGCACCGGGGAGTTCACCCATTGTCGTCTGCCGCGAGCCCGTCCAGCAACAGCCGGATGGCCTGCCCGGCCGCGCCGCGCCATTCCGCGCCGCCCGGATCCAACACGCCTTGTAAGATCAGCCCTACGCCCAGCGCCACCAACACCTGGGCAGCCAGGTTTGGGTCCACCGGCCGCAGGGTTTGCTCGGCCACGCCCTCGTTGATCAGCGCCGCGAACGCGGTGCGAAAACGCCGATACGGCTCGATGGTGGCCTGCCACATATCAGGGTTCTTGGTCGCCTGCCGCCAGAACTCCACGAACATCGGCGCCTGGCCGTTTGCCTGTTCGAGCACCTGCTCGGCCATCGCGGCCAGCCCCTCCAGGCGCTGGGGCGCGGTCCGCCCCGACGTGTGGATCACCTGCAACGAGGCCTCCAGCCCCTGCAACCAGCGCTCGAACAGGACGAGAAACGCGGCCTGCTTGGTCGGGAAGTGATGATAGAACGCGCCCTTGCTGACCCCTGCACGCGTGCAGATCTCGGCCACGCCGGTGGCGTCATACCCCTCGCGCATGAAACACTCCGCCGCAGCCCTGAGGATGCGAGCCTGGGTTTCTTCGCCGCGCTGTTGAGTCATCCTGCCTCCACACAATCAGACCGACCGGTCGGTTTGATTATGCCACAACACGGCGCAATCTGTCAAATGCGTTCTTTGGAATTTCTGGTACAATCACCCTCCGGCCTTGACGCAACGGCGGAGGCCACATATACTGGGGGCGCTTGCCCGCTGGTTGAGGAATTTGGCACATGGATGAACTCTGGCCCGTCACCGCCCGCCTGGACGAGCACGGCGTGCTCTCCGTGGGCGGCATCCCGGTCACCGCGCTGGCGCGCGACTACGGCACGCCGCTCTATATCTTCGACGAGGCGACGCTGCGCGGCCGCGCCGCCGAGTACCGCGCGGCCCTGGCTGCCTGCTACCCCGCGCCCGCGCGGGCCGCCTATGCGGCCAAGGCTTATCTCTGCACCGCGATCGCGCAGCTCATGGCCGAGGAGGGCCTGGAGCTGGACGTGGTATCCGGCGGCGAGCTGTACGTCGCGCTGAACGCCGGCTTCCCCGCCGAACGCATCCACTTCCACGGCAACAACAAGACGCGCGACGAGCTGGCCTATGCGCTCGACAGCAACATCGGCCGCATCGTGGTGGACAACTTCCACGAGCTGGCGCTGCTGGGCGAGCTGGCCGCGGGCCGGGCGGCGCGGCCGGTCCCGATCTGGCTGCGGCTGGCGCCCGGCGTCAGCGCGCACACCCACGCGCACATCCAGACCGGCCAGGAAGACACCAAGTTCGGCTTCGCCATCGCCTCCGGCGCCGCGGAACAGGCGGTCAGCGCCGCGCTGCGCCAGCCCGGGCTGGCGCTGGTCGGCCTGCACAGCCACATCGGCTCCCAGATCTACGAGCCGGACGCGCTCGCGCTGGCCGCGCGCCGGCTGATCGGCTTCGCCGCGCAGATGCATCGGCGGCACGGCCTGCGGCTGCAAGAGCTCAGCCCAGGC
>MWBF01000480.1 GCA_002068935.1 Chloroflexi bacterium ADurb.Bin325 | reverse complement strand
CGCGGGTGCGCAGCCGGAGCCGCGTCAGCCGCCACTTCGGGTTGTCCACGACATCGTATCCGACCAGGGCCAGACGTTCGCCGAACGGCGCATCCAGCATGTGCTCCGGCTGCGCAGCCGGCCGCATGAAGTCATAGAACGCGGCGGGGATATCGCGGCTGGCCAGCCCGCGCTGCAACAGGAGATAGCCGTCCGCGGCGTCGAGCACGCCGAACTCGCCGGACGACAGCAGCCCCTCCAGCGTGTTCCTGACATCGACCGGGTGCTGGTCGGTCGTGCCGGAGACATCGACCAGGACATAGCCAGCGTCCGCGATGACCGGGAAGACATAGATGCGCTGGCGATGCGACAGGTGCGGGTGCAGCGCGGGCGTGGTGGAGAGCGCGGCATCCGCCGGGATCTGCGCCGCAAACCGCGCAAGCAGCCGCTCGTGCTCCGTGACCCGCGGCCAGCCGGCCAGGCGGAACTCGCGGCCCATCGGCGTGAAGCCCTCGGCGACCTGATAGCCGAGCGCGCAGAGGATCACCAGGCCGAACAGCCCCGCGCCGCCCCAGTGGGCCGACAGGCGCAGCCGCGTCAGCCAGCGCAGCAGCCGGGCCGCGCCTGCCGCGCCCGCGGCCGCAAAGAAGGGTATCAGCGCGGCGGAGTAGTGCAGCTCGCCGGAATACTGCAAGGGGTAAGAGCTCAGCAGGTTGGCGAGCAGCAGCGGCAGGCTGAGCAGCAACACCTCCGGGCCGAGCAGCGCCAGGCCGGCCACGGGCAGCAGCAGCCCGACCAGATAGCCCGCGCGCAGCGGCTCGGCCGCGATGCGCAGGACCGTCAGCGGCCGCGTAATGAGCGCGATCACCACATCGGCAAACGAGTCGCCCAGCGCGCCATAACGCGCGGCGTAGGGCGTCTGCCCGATGGCGTAGGCCTCGGCCGCAAAACGCGGGACGATGACGAAGGTCGCGATATAGAACCAGGCCAGCCCGAACAGCGCGACCGCGGCTCCGGCCGCGAGGCCGGGCAGCCGCCGCGCCGCGCCGCGCCGCGGGAGCAGGCCGCGCGCCGCGGCGTACAGGCCGAGGGTGACGGTGAGCAGCGCGGCGCCCTCCTGCGTCATGGCAACCAGGGCCGCGGCCAATGCAAACCATCCCCAACGGCGCTTGTCGACGGCCCAGAGCGCGGTCGCGATGAAGGGCGCGGCCAGCGGCAGCGCGTGGAACTCGCTGACGGCCGCGGCCTGCAATGCCGGGGCCAGCAGATAGGCCGCGGCAAAGGTTGCGCCGCCCCATGCAGCCGCGCCGGCCGGGAGGAGCGCGGCCAGCCTGCCCCGCGCAAACAGATAGATGGGCCACGCGCCCGCGGCGAGCAGGGCCGCCTGCAACACCAGCAGCGCGCGCACGTCGTCCCACAGCCAGAGGACGAGCGAGACCGGCAGGAAGATGGGCTCCACATGGTCGGTGAGCCGCGTGCTGGCCCGGTCGATCTTGGTCTCCTGGAGGAATCGACCGTGCGCGGTGTTCCAGATGGCCTGATCCATCTGGCCCAGGTCGGACTTGTGCGTGAGCTGCGCCTCGTGCAGGCGGATGCTATAGGCCGAGAACCAGGCCACAAACAGCAGCATCAGGCCCACGACGGCCAGCGTGGCCGCGCGTTGCGCGGGCGACGTCGCGCCCCGGCGGGAGGGAATGGTTGCAGGCACAGGTCTCTCGTTGCTCGTTCGACGTGGCGGCGGATGTCGGATCGTCCGCCGTCGGAACATTGTAAACGAGAAGGCCGAATTCGCGAAGATTGCGCCGCGCGGCTGGCCCATGTTGCAGGGGCGGATCATCGCGGCAGTATCTGATGCGAAAGGCGGGCGCTTGCGCCGTCCGCCCGCTCGGGATGCGCTGCTCGCGCGGCCATGCCTGTTCGTAGTAGGCGCTTAAGCGCCCCTGCGACCGGCAAGGCGCTGAAGCGCCCACTACGAACCTCTCGCTCAGGATGCGCTGCTCGCGCGGCCACCTGGATGCCCGGCGCGCTGCGCGACAGTTTGGGCCGCGCGGCCGCGTATGATATACTACGTTATTGTAGTCCGCTCTGGCTATCGAATTCTAACCTACCAGTGAGACAGGAAAGCCCATGAAACGGCCATTCGCGATCCTCTGCCTGATGCTCCTGACGCTGCTCG
>MWBF01000479.1 GCA_002068935.1 Chloroflexi bacterium ADurb.Bin325 | reverse complement strand
GACGACCTGCTGGCCGACCCGACCGTCGAGATCGTCGAGATCTCGGTCCCGCCGTGGCACCAGCTTGGGATCGCGCGGCAGGCCATCGCGGCGGGCAAGCATTTGCTGTGCCAGAAGCCGCTGTCGAACGATCTGTCCGAGGCCGCGGAGATCGTGCGGCTGGCGCGCGCGGGGGGCGTCAAGCTCGCGGTGAACCAGCAGTTGCGCTGGGGCCAGGGCATTCGCGCGGCGCGCACGCTCATCCGCAAGGGGTGGATCGGCCGGGTGACGGACGCCTCCATCCAGGTCAGCACGACGACCCCGTGGGGCATGTGGCCCTGGCTGGCCTCGCAGCCGCGGCTGGAGATCCTCTATCACAGCATCCACTATCTCGACGCGATCCGGTCGCTGTTCGGCGACCCGGAGTGGATCACCAGCCGGCACAGCCGCTCGCCGCTGCAGGGCGATGTCAAGGGCGAGACGAAGACTGTCACGATCCTCGATTATGCGGACGGGCTGCAAGCGCTGGTCGCGGACAACCACTACAACCAGAGCGATGACTATTTCGCCGTCTTCCGCTTCATCGGCACGGACGGCGTCATCTCCGGCACACTCGGCGCGATGTACAACTATCCGGAGGGCCGGCCCGACACGCTGGAGTGGAGCAGCCGGAGGTATCACGCGGACAAGCGGTTCGAGGCCAAGCTGGAAGGGAAGTGGATCCCCGACTCGTTCATCGGGCCGACCGCGTCGCTGATGCAGGCGATCCAGGAGGACGGCACGCCGGAGACCGACGGCTACGACAACTTGCAGACGCTGCGCGTGGTCGAGGCGTGTTACCTCTCGGCCGCGGAGAACCGCACCGTCAACCTGGGCGAGTGCGAGGCAGTGCCGTGCAGAGATTGAAGATTGAAGATCGAAGATTGAAGATAGAAGATCGAAGATTGGAGCCGGGCAAGTTCATGGTATGTGATCTTCAATCTTTCATCTTCAATCTTCGATCGTAGTTCGGTAGGAGTCGAAAATGACACGCTTCGCTGACAAGGTCGCGATTGTGACGGGCGCGGGGCAGGGGATCGGCAAGGGCATCGCGCTGCGGCTGGCGCGCGAGGGCGCGCAGGTGGTCATCGCGGAGTATAACGCGGCGGCCGCGGAGGCTGCGGCGGCCGAGGTCGGCGCGGCCCCATACCCGGTGGACATCTCCGACGTGGCCGCGGTGCACCGCATGGTGGACGAGATTGCCGCGCGGTTCGGCCATATCGACATCCTGGTGAACAACGCGGGCGTCGCGCAGACGAAGCCCATGCTCGAGCTCACCGAGGCCGACTGGGATCGCGTGCTGGATGTCAACCTGCGCGGGACGTTCTTCCTGATCCAGGCGGTCGCGCAGCAGATGATCCGCCAGTTGCCCGCCGCGCTGCGCGCGGCCGCGTCCGCGCCCGCGGACATCGTGCGGGTCAAGCCGGCCGCGGACGCCGGGCCTGAGCGGGAGAGCTTTGCGGCCAGCTACGGCAAGATCGTCAGCCTGTCGTCTGTCGCGGGCCGTCGCGGCCGGCCGTTGCAGACGCACTATGCGGCCAGCAAGGCGGCCATCATCAGCCTGACCCAATCGACGGCCCTGGCGCTCGCGCCCTATCGCATCAACGCCAACGCGGTCTGCCCCGGCATCGTCCCCACGCCCATGTGGGAGAAGATCGATGAGGAGCGGGGGCGGCTGTTCGGCTCGCAGCCGGGCGAGGCCATGGCTGCGTTTATCAATACCGTGCCGCTCAAGCGGGCGGCCACCGCGGAAGATGTCGCCGCCGCGGTTGCGTTCTTCTGCTCATCCGACGCTGATTACATCACCGGGCAGGCGTTGAACGTGGACGGCGGCTTCGAGATGGATTAGCACCGGGAGGTACTTGTGAATCCGAACCAGGATCTGCCAGTCGAGGCGCAAGTCTCTGCGCTCGAACGCCAATGGACCACGGCCTTTCAGCAGAAGGACATCGTGGCCCTGGAGGAGCTGATGGCCGACGGCTATCAGCTCGTCATCGCAGTACAAGGAATGCCGTTACAGGTCGTGCCGCGCGATGCGTGGCTCAAGAGCCTGGAGGCCTACGATATCAGCGATGTGCACATCGACCATATCACCGTGCGCGTATACGGCAGCGTGGCGGTGGTGGTCATGCTGTGGCATCAGTTCG
>MWBF01000478.1 GCA_002068935.1 Chloroflexi bacterium ADurb.Bin325 | reverse complement strand
GGGGACATAAGCTCTCCTGATGACATTGCGGATAGCCTGAGTCTACACCCAATCACCCGTGGCGGCAAGGCCGAGTGTTGGGGGGTATCTTGGCCTGGGGGCGGGGTAGGAATGCCAGATGTAGGCGCTACTGGAGCATCCTGAGCGGAGGCCGCCGCTTGCGGCGGACGTAGTCGAAGGGTGCGGCTTCGGCCCGCTCCGGCGCCCTTCGACTGCGCTCCGGCTCGAAAAGCAGCCGGAGCTCCGCTCAGGGTGCCTGCGTTCAAGTTTACATTTGGAACCCCTGCTGCGCTGCGGGGCTATTTTGAGACAGGGTAGGGGCGTGCTATACTGGTTTTTCGGCCCGATGACGCCCCTGCCCGGCGGACGAAAGCGCACCCATATGCGAAACACAACGATCGGCGCGCGCGCCGATTTTCTCTTTGTTTCCCGGCCGCGATCCGCGCGGCGCGGGCCTTGGCGCGCCTGGCTGCCGCTGGGGCTGCTGGCCGGGATCGTCCTCTCGCTGCTCGGCGGCCCGGCCTGGCGCGCGTCCGCGACCCCCGCGGCCTCCGGCGCGGCGTCCTCCACCGTCATCTCCTGTCTGCCCGTCGGGCCGGAGTTCCTCGCCGGCGGCGCCGGCAACCCCTACACCATGCAGCAGGAGGTCTGGCTCTACTGGACGGGGCCGATCGCCTCGGCCCGGCTGGTGGGCTACGAGTTCAGCAGCAGCGCGCAGGGGACCTATGGCCGCTCGATCTATGTCAACGGCACGAAGGTCGGCGGCTCCGCGGGGCGGGCCGGCGACCAGACGCGCTGCGGCGGCTTCAACGACCCGCAGCAGACGTGGGCCATCCCCGACCCGGCGATCCTCAACTACGGCCGGAACGTGGTCACGATCACGCTCGACCCCGCGGTCAGCGACAAGGGCTGGGGCCTGAGCCGCGTGCAGATCGAGCTGACCGGCGCGGCGCTGACCGGCCCGCGCTACCGGCAGACGACGATCCCGAGCAGCTACTTCAACAACTGGTCGAACTACGGCAGCGAGGGCACGTGGACGTACATCATGGAGCCGCGCGGGTATGATCCCGCGACGCCCGCGCCGCTTCTGATCGCCGCGCACGGCTTCGGCAGCAACGGCCTGGAGGTCATGCTCGATTATGATGAGGCCGCGGATGCGCGCGGCTGGCTCCTGGCCGCCGCGGATTATCACGGCGAGGTGTGGGAGGCGAACTACGACTTCGATCCCATCACCCACGAGCCGCGCTTCGGCACGGTCGGCCGGCGCACGATGGGGTCGCGCGCCTCGCAGTGGGACATCCTCGACATCGTCAACTACATGCAGGCGCACTACAACGTGGACCCGACGCGCATCTATCTCGTCGGCCACTCGATGGGCGGGCTGACCGCGCTGCTGACCGGCGCGCGCTGGGCCGACCGGTTTGCGGCGGTCGTGGCCGACAGCGGCCCGACCGACCTCATCAAGTGGGAGGACGAGACCAACCCCGACCCGCTGGATCTCGGCAGCACGCCCAACGCGTCGATCAACTACGCCATCCGCACCGAGACCGGCACCTATCTCGAGCCGACCCACTACCCCGGCGCAAAGCGCGTGCCCGCGGATTATCCCTTCGAGTATCAGCGCCGCTCGCCGGTCGAGTTTGCCGCCAACTTCAAGCACCTGCCGCTCCTGCTGCTGCACCCCGCCAGCGACAACAAGGTCAACCGGCATCATCCCGAGGATCTCTATCTGCTCGCGCAGACGTATGCGCCGGAGCACGTCGAGCGGATCTACTACCCCGGCATCCACGGCGACCGCATTGCAGATTTCGCCAACTATACGCTCGACTGGCTCGGCCAGTTCACGCGGCAGCCCGCGGAGGCCCCGCGCGAGCTGAGCTTTGCGACCGACTGGTCCGGCTCGCACTTCTGGCTGGGCGTACAGCTCTCGGCGAACGTGCTGCGCGAGGCGCACTGGGTGCGCGTCCATCGCGCGGCGTATGACCCGTTTGCGCGGACGGCCCAGGCGGATGTCGAGAATCGCAAGCCGCTCACCGGCGAGCTGAACGGGCTGGGCGTCTACCCGCCGCAGAACCTGGCGATCACGCTGACGTTCGACGTGGCGCGCATGGGGCTGCCCGCGAGCGGCCCGTACACCGTCGAGCTGGTCAACAAGGACGACGGCGTGTTCA
>MWBF01000477.1 GCA_002068935.1 Chloroflexi bacterium ADurb.Bin325 | reverse complement strand
ACGGCACGTTCAAGGGCGGCACCTACATGGGCACCCTGTCCGACAACGGCGTGGGCATCGCGCCGTTCCACGATTTCACCGACAAGGTGCCGGCCACCTTGCAGGGCGAGATCGACCAGCTCAAGCAGGACATCATCGACGGCAAGATCAAGATCGATGACGTCTTGAAGTCATAACACCGCAGCCATGACAGGGGCCAGGAAGGGCCCGGCCTTTCCTGGCCCCTGTTGCTGCTTGAGAGCAGGAGCGCGGCCATGCCACCTGTACTGGAGTTGCGCGGCATCACAAAGGCCTTCCCCGGCGTGCTTGCCAACGATCACATCGACCTGACCCTGGAGCAGGGCGAGATCCTGGCGCTGCTGGGCGAGAACGGCGCCGGCAAGACGACCCTCATGAACATCCTTTACGGCCTCTACCGGCCGGACGAGGGCGAGATCCTGGTGCGCGGGGAGAAGGTACAGATCGACGGGCCGAACGATGCCATCGCGCGCGGCATCGGCATGGTGCACCAACACTTCATGCTGGTGCCGGTCATGACGGTGGTCGAGAACGTCATGCTGGGCGTGGAGACCACGCGCGGGCCGTTCCTGGATCGCGAGCAGGTCGCGCAGCGCATCGTGGAGCTCGGCCGCGAGCACGGCCTGGAGGTCGATCCGTATGCATATGTCAAGGATCTGCCGGTCGGGCTGCAACAGCGCGTCGAGATCATCAAGGTGCTCTACCGCCACGCCGACATCCTCATCCTGGATGAGCCGACCGCCGTGTTGACGCCCCAGGAGGCCGAAGACCTTTTCAAGGTGCTGCACTCGCTCATTGCCCAGGGCAAGTCCATCATTTTTATCACTCATAAGCTCAAAGAGGTCATGGCAATCGCCGACCGCATCACCGTGCTGCGCATGGGCCGCAGCGTGGGCACCGTCGACCCGGCCACGACCGACCTGCAACGCCTGGCCTCGCTGATGGTCGGCCGCGACGTCAATCTCACCGTCTCGAAGAAGGCGGCCGCGCCCGGCGACGCGATCCTCGAGGTGCAGGATCTGGTGGCGCTGGATGATCGCGGCCACGTCGCGGTGAACGGCGTCACCTTCGAAGTGCGCGCCGGCGAGGTGTTGGGCGTCGCGGGCGTCCAGGGCAACGGCCAGACGGAGCTGGTGTACGCGCTGACGGGGCTGCGGCCGCCGGCGTCGGGCCATGTGCGCATCCTGGGCCAGGACGTCAGCCAGGCCAACCCGCGCCAGATCATCGAAAAAGGGGTGGCGCACGTGCCCGAGGATCGGCAGAAGCACGGCCTGGTGCTCAGTTTTCCGGTGTCGGACAATATCGCGCTGAACACCTATTATCTGCCGCCGTTCGCCAAAGGCGTGAATTTGCAGGCGAACGTGATCCTGGCGACCGCCGAGACCCTGGTCGAGCAGTTCGATGTGCGCACCCCCAGCGTCTATGTCAATGTGGCGAACCTTTCCGGCGGCAACCAGCAGAAGGTCATCATTGCGCGCGAGTTCTCGCGGCCGATCAAGCTGCTGATCGCGGCGCAGCCCACGCGCGGCCTGGATGTGGGCTCGATCGAATATATCCACTCGCGCATCATCGAGAAGCGGGATGAGGGGGCCGCGGTCCTCGTCGTCTCCTCCGAGCTGGACGAGATCATGGCCCTGTCCGACCGCATCGCGGTCGTGTATAAGGGCAAGATCCTCGACATCGTGCCCGCGCGCGGGGTCAGCAGGGAGTACCTCGGCCTGCTCATGGCCGGCGTCAAGCCGGCCGAGGGCATGCAGGCCGTGGAATCGGACGCGGCCGACGTCGCTACCGAGCGCGTATTTTAGGCGTCGGCCCCCAGGAGGCACCGTTGGACAAGATTCACCCCCCGGCCAGCCCACCGCCGGAACCGGGCGACGGCAAGGCGGACGCCGCGCCGAAGCGGGCGCGCCGGCGCAGCGCGCTCCTGCAGGACGCGCTGGTGCCGCTGCTGGCCGTGCTGACCGGCCTGATCATCGGCGCGATCGTCATCGCGATCACCGACGCCGCGGTCGTGGCCGCGTCCGGCAGCTTCTTCCAATCGCCCGGCGCGGCGCTCGCGGCCGCCTGGAAATCGATCGCGACGGCCTATGGCGCGCTCTTTCACGGGTCGTTCGGCAATGTAGGCGAGATCAGCGCGGCATTGCAGAGCGGCG
>MWBF01000476.1 GCA_002068935.1 Chloroflexi bacterium ADurb.Bin325 | reverse complement strand
CCGACCGAGCCAGGGGCACGGTCAGAGACCGGCCCCAGCGGGTTTTCGGATAGGCTCTAAAGTCACGGCCGCCCTTGCCAGGTCTGTCTTTGCAGACTGCGGTATGAGAGCTCGCAGGGACCTGGTAAGGGCGGCAGTGGTTCCAGCCGTCCGGAACAGGCTTTTTAAACAGGCTCTCAGGCGCGCTTGCGCCGCCGCCCGCGCGGGCGGCGGCGGCTTGCCGAACCTTCCTCGCCTGCGGCTTCGCGGCCGCCCGCGGGCCGAGCAGCTTCGTCGACGTCCGCCGCGGCGTCATCTTCCGACGCGGCCTCTGCCGCGTCGACATCCTCGACCGTCAGCGGCGCCTCGGCCAGCCCCTCCAGCATGTCGGCCGCGACCGCGATCTCCAGTTTGCGCGGCCAGCCGCGCAGGTCGACCTGCGGCTCCGGCACGGGCATGTTCACCATCTGCCGCACGTCGTTGGGCCCTTCGACCAGCACGCTGATGGAGTTCGCCAGCACGTGCACCTGCTTGACCTTGCCCACGCCCTGCGGGGTCTCGACCAGGCTGTTGAGGCGCGGCATCTGCTTGCGCGCCTCAGTGTAGAAGTCGTTCTCGTAGGAGAGGCAGCAGAGCAGGCGGCCGCACAGCCCCGAAACCTCCGGCGCGTTGAGGGGCAGATCCTGCGCCTTGGCCATCTTGATCGAGACCGGGGTGAATTCGCGCAGCCACGACGTGCAGCACAGCTCGCGGCCGCACTTGCCGAAGCCGCCGATGAATTTGGCCTCGTCGCGCACGCCCACCTGGCGCATCTCCACGCGCGTGTGCAGGGCCTGGGACAGGTCGTGCACCAGGTTGCGGAAGTCCACGCGCTGCTCCGCGGTGAAGTACACCACCGCGCTCGCGCCGTCGAAGCCGAACTCGACCTTGATCACCTTGATGTCCATGCGCAAGGCCGCGGCGCGCTGCTTGCAGATGGCGAGCGCCTCCGGCTCGCGGTGCAGCATCTGGTCGTTCTGCACCATATCCCAGGCCATCGCGCGGCGCACGACCGGCTTGAGCGTGCCGCTGATCTCGTCCGCGCCGACGGTGCGCGGGGGCAGGGCCACCTCGCCCAGCGTGCGCCCGCGCGAGGTCTCCACGACGACGTATTCTCCGGCGGCCAGGTCCTCGATCCCGGCCGGGTCGAAGTAGTATATCTTGGTGACGGGCCTGAATGCCACGCCCACGATGACAGGCATCTTCGGTCACTCCTCGTAGTTTAGGGTTGCGCTCACGCGACGGCTGGCTTCGGGAGGCGCAGCAGCAGGACATCCAGCGCCAGGCGCAGGTTCACGTTGGCGCGGATGCGGTGCAGCGTCTGCACGAGGTCTGCGAGCGCGGACTGCACCTGCTCCGCGCCGAACAACTCGGCCTGCTGGAGCAGTTGCGGCTTGCGGTCGAGGTTGAGCACCGCCTCGGGGATGTGCTGCTGGACGAGCAGGACGTCGCGCCACCAGGTGGCCCACAGCCCCAGCACCGCCTCTACATCGTCGGCCCGGCTCAACTTCTCGGCATAGGCCAGCCGGGCAATCGCGTTGCCGGCGACCAGGCCGAGCAGGTCGTCGAGCCGCCCGGTGCGCCTCTCCCACAGCTCGGGATCGGTGTGCGCGGTCACGGCCCAGCCCAGCCGCCCCGCGCTGAGCCGCGCCAGCAGCCGCGCGCGCTCCTCGTCCAGGCCCCAGCGCGTCTCCAGCGCGGCCTGAAGCTGGTCGAGCGGCATGGGCCGCAGCCCCATGACCTGACAGCGCGAGAGGATGGTCGGCAGGACCTGGTCGCGGCGGTTGCTGGTCAGCAGGAGGACGACGTGCGGGGCCGGCTCCTCCAGGGTCTTGAGCAGCGCGTTGGCCGCGGGCGGCGTGGCGCGCTCGATCTCGCGGATGATGAACACCTTGCGCCGGCCCTCCAGCGGCGCGATGGCCGCGTCCGCTTGCAGGCTGCGCACCTGGTCGATCTGGATCGTGTTCTTCTCGGCCCTGATCAGTTGCACGTCGGGATAGCGGCCCTCGGCCACGCGGCGACAGGGGAGACAGACGCCGCACGGCGGGCCCTCCCCGCGCTCGCACACCAGCGCCTGCGCCACCGCGCGCGCGACCGTCGTCTTGCCGACGGCCGCCGGGCCGGTGAACAGATAGGCGTGGCTGGGCCGTCCGCTGCGGATGG
>MWBF01000475.1 GCA_002068935.1 Chloroflexi bacterium ADurb.Bin325 | reverse complement strand
CCGTCAGATCGACGGGGTTTTTATTTCCATAGCTCGACCGTTCGCGGTCGAGCTATTTTTGTCCGAGCCACAACCACATCGAGGAGGAGCTATGACAAACTGGCGAACGGCCGCGGGCGCGATCCCGCCCCTGGATGAAACAAGCATGGCAGCCGCGCGCGCGCGGCAGGATCTGCTGACCAAGCCGCAGGGCAGCCTGGGCCGGCTGGAGACGCTCTCGATCCAACTGGCCGGCATCACGGGCCAGCCGCGGCCGCGGCTGCCGCGCAAGGCCGTCATCGTCATGGCCGGCGACCACGGCGTCGTCCGCAACGGCGTCAGCGCCTACCCCAGCGAGGTGACGCCGCAGATGGTGCTGAACTTCCTGGCCGGGGGCGCGGCCATCAACGTGCTGGCGCGGCAGGCTGCCGCGCGCGTCACCGTGGTGGACGTGGGCGTGAACTACGACTTTGCGGCCGTGGACGGGCTGATGCATCGCAAGGTGGCCTACGGCGCGGCCGACTTCACGCGCACGCCCGCGCTGACCGCTGCGCAGGCCGACGCGGCGTTGCAGGTGGGCCTGGACGTGGTCGAGGCCGAGATCGCGGCCGGGCTGGATCTGCTCGCCACGGGCGACATGGGCATCGGCAACACCACCCCCTCGGCCGCGATCGTGGCCGCGCTGAGCGGCCGGCCCGTGGCAAGCGTCACCGGCCGCGGCACCGGCGTCGATACCGCGGGGCTGGCGCGCAAGGTGGCCGCCATCGAGGCGGCCCTGGCGTTGCACCGGCCAGACCCCGCCGACGCCTTCGACGTCCTCTGCAAGGTCGGCGGCCTGGAGATCGCGGGGCTGGCCGGGACCATCATCGGCGCGGCCAGCCATCGCATCCCGGTCGTCATCGACGGCTTCATCTCGGGCGCGGCCGCGCTCATCGCGGTCGGCCTGGCCCCCGCGGCGCGCGCCTATATCGTCCCATCGCACCGCTCGGTCGAGATCGGCCATACGGCCATCTTCGAGCTGCTGGGGACGCAGCCGCTCTTCGACCTCGACCTGCGGCTGGGCGAGGGCACGGGCGCGGTCCTGGCCTTCCATCTCGTCGAGGCCGCCTGCCGCATCCTCGACGAGATGGCCACCTTCGCCGAGGCCGGCGTGACCGGCCGCGAATGACGCCGCGCAGCCGACGCCGCGCGGCCGCGCGCGGCGCGTATACAGGAGCGGCCGGAGATGCATGACTTCCTGCGCGCCGTGGGCCTGCTCACCATCCTGCCCGTGCGGCCGCCCGCGGACGACGGCGCCAAGCCAGGGCGCGCGATGGCCTACTACCCGCTGGTCGGCGCGCTGATCGGCGGGCTGCTGGCCGGGCTGGCGTGGCTCCTGGGCCGCGCCAGCCTGGCCGCGGTTGCGCCGCTCCTGCCCGCGGCGCTCGTCCTGGCGGCCTGGGCCGGGCTGACCGGCGCGCTGCACCTGGACGGCTGGAGCGACTGCTGCGACGCGCTCTTCGTCCCGGTCAGCCGCGAGCGCCGCCTGGAGATCATGAAGGACCCGCGGCTGGGCGGCTTCGGCGCGGCCGGGCTGATCCTGCTGCTGCTGGTCAAGCTGGCCGCGCTGCAAGGCGCGCTGGAAAGCCCGGTCGGCCTGCTGACGCTGATCGCGATCCCCGCGCTGGCCCGCTGGGCCGCGGTGATCGCGGCCAGGGCCTATCCCTCGGCGCGGCCGGGCGGCATGGGCGATTACTTCCGGCGCGGGGTGGGCCGGCGAGAGATCGCCGTCGCGACCGTCCTCGCCGCGCTGGCCGCGGGGCCGCTCCTCTGGCGCGCGCCGCTCCTGTGGGCCGGCGCGGGCCTGGCGCTGCTGGGCGTCGGCGGCCTGGCGCGCAGACAGCTCGGCGGCCTCTCCGGGGATGTCTACGGCGCGATCATCGAGCTGGCCGAGGCCGCCATGCTGGTGATCGCGGTCGGGCTCCGCTGATGCGCCGTCCGGCCGCTTCGAACATCGTGAGGCGACATGTTTCGTATCGGCACGACCTCTTACATCATTCCGGCTGATATCCTGCCCAACGTCGAGTATTTCGCGCCGCACGTGGACGACGTTCAGCTCGTGCTGTTCGAGACGGACGAATACGGCAGCAACCTGCCCGATGCCGCGCTGTGCGAGCGGCTCAACGAGATCGCCGCGGCGCACAACCTGACCTACACCGTCCAC
>MWBF01000474.1 GCA_002068935.1 Chloroflexi bacterium ADurb.Bin325 | reverse complement strand
AGCGCCAGCGCGGCCAGGAGGATGGCGCTCAACATCAGATGGAAGATAGGAGAGGTTGTGCGCGGTTGCATGCGGCGCTCCTTATAATGCGCGACTGCTGCGCAGAGCCGGATGGCAACGACAGGGGAACCTACACACAACAGCCGGCGCGACGGCGTCTTCCGTGTTTGGCGGAAAATCCCGAGGCGGACGGCCGCTGCAACTACCGACTTCCCGGCGAGGCCATTCGGCATATAACGAAGCCCTTGGCAGTATCAGGCCTGCTGCACTCTGCAGCAGCAGGTCCTGGGGCGAGAGCCTTGCCGACCAGAACAGTCAGGGCAATTATAGTAGTACTGCACTGGGGCCGTGTCAAGCCCTGATCTTTCTTTGGGCGCGTCTTGGTCTGGGAGCAGAAACCGGCGAGACATCCTTCGATGGCGCAGGGATCGTATGTTGGGGGTGGTTCCGGCGGCAGGTACAGGGGATAAGTTCATGCCCCCAAGGGGATTCGAACCCCTGCACCAGGCTTGAAAGGCCTGTGTCCTGGTCCTCTAGACGATGGGGGCGGGCTTGCTCGGTGACGAACAAGACGGATTCTACCAGAGGGCAGCGCACCGGTCAAATAGAACCCCTCGTGTTGCGCGACGCGCGGCCCTGTCTGCGACGGCCGCCCGTCAGCCCTGGCCGACCGCGCGGCGGATCGCTTCTCGTTCGCCGGGCCGCAGCAGCCCCATCTTCTCCCGCTTGTCGATCAGCTTGTCGAGCGCGCCGGGCGGGAAGGGCAGGCTGCCGCCGAGCGTGCGCAGCTTGTACGTGATCTCGGCCCCGTTCTCCAGCTTCTCAAGCTTGAGGTAGGCGTCGAAGAGCGAGCCGCCTACCGTCACGCTGCCGTGGCGCTGGAGCACGATCGCATCGTGCTGGCGGATGAGATCCCGGATGACTGTCGCGCCCTCTGGGCTGGCCGGCGTGGCGTACTCCGCGGTCGCGATGACGCCGAGCGTCACAACGACCTCGGGCAGCGGGCAGGCCATCGGCGAGACGCCCGCCATCGAGAGGACGATCGTGTGCAGCGGGTGGGCGTGGACCACGGCGCGGATGTCGGGCCGCTGGCGATAGGCCTCCAGGTGCAGCAGGATCTCCGAGGAGGGCGCGAGATGGGGCGGCGAGCCGTTCTCGGACGGCAGCGGCCGCGCGTCCCAGTCGATCACCACCAGTTGCTCCGGTCTCATATAGCCCTTGCTGAGCCCGCTGGGCGTGACGAGAAAACGGCCTGCATCCAGCCGCACGGACAGGTTGCCATCCGTCGCCGTCACATAATTCCGCTGATGCATCAGTTGGCCGATGCGGATCATCTCCGCGCGGAGCGCCTGCTCACCCTGATCCGCGGCCGGCGTCGCGCCCGCATATTCTCCGTAGCTCACGATCCCTCCGCCTGCGCCGTGCGGCAGGCCTTTGCTCAAAATAGGATGGCTGCATTATACTATGCTCACTACTGACTCCCGAAGAGCGGCCGTGGCGACCGGCGGAAGGCCGGCCGGGCACGCGCCGGAAGGCAGGGACAATGCGGAAACTGGTTGTCGCCACCGCACAACAACAGATGCGGCTGTTCGATTCGGTCGAGAGCTACCGCAAGGAGCTCGGCCGGTTCATGCACATGGCGCGCGCCAAGGGCGCGGAGCTTGTGGTCTTTCCCGCGCTCTCGGGCGCGCTGGCCGCCAGCCACCTGGTGCAGGGGTTCCAGGCGCGGCTGCTGCGCCAGGCGGAGGAACGCCGTCGCGCGGGGCAGTCGCTGTGGGCGCGCGCCCGCAGCGCGCTCGCGGGCAGCACGGCCTCGCTGATCGGCGCAACGTATCGCCATGCCTATGTCGAGATGCTGCGGGCCGAGCCGGAGGCCGTGGTCGAGCTGTACGAGGTCCTGTTCGGCGACCTGGCGCGCAGCTATGCGGTCACGCTCGTGGCCGGCAGCGCCTATCTGCCGGAGGCAGCCGCGACCGGCGTGCTGCGCCACCGGGTCACGGTGTTCGGGCCGGACGGCCGAGCGCTGGGCCGCCACGACAAGCTGGCGCTCTCGACCGAGGACGAGGGGCTGGCGACCGCGGGCAATGTCTGGCACGTCATCGCCACGCCCGTGGGCCGGCTCGGCATCCTGCTCGGCGAGGAGGCGCTCTATCCCGAGGCGGGCCGCGTGTTGGCCTACGAGGGCGCGGACAT
>MWBF01000473.1 GCA_002068935.1 Chloroflexi bacterium ADurb.Bin325 | reverse complement strand
GACGCCCTCCGCTCAGGGTGCTCCGCTTCGGGTGCTTCCGGCGTTTTCACCGGCTTCCCTTGCCAATTATTCTATGCTACATTGCTTTTGTGCTATAATTGAAGGGTAGTGTCCGGCCATCCGTTCGTCGATGCGATCGGTTTCTGTCATCCCTGGAGGCTCTGATGCGACTTGAAGATTTTCCGCGTCCGAAAAACGACAATCGCCGCGGCGTTCATTGGTCCGCGTCGGTCTACCACCCCGCAGGCGGCGCGCTCGACTTCTGGATCTCCGAGCTCAAGGCCATGAAGATCAAGTGGGTCAAGGTGCTGGACGACGGCGGCGGGTCAGCATTCGAGCTGTGCCAGCGCCTGCTCGCCGCGGACATCATGCCCATCGTCCGCTTCTACCGTATCGAGCCCAACCCGGGCCACATCGGCGGCCGCGAGGAGGACACCGTCCGCCGGATGGTGGCGGCGGGCGTGCGCTATTTCGAGACCAACAACGAGCCGGATCTGCCCATCGAATGGAAGGGCGGCAAGATGCCGTCCAACTGGCTCGACGTGGTCATCGACAACTTCATCATCGACGCCGATAGGGTGATCGCGCTGGGCGGCCTGCCCGCGCTGCCCGCGATGGGCGTGGGCAGCCGGCTCAACCCGATCGCGGAGGTCGTCCGCCGGGGCCGCGCCGACCTGTTCACCAAGGGCGCCTGGGTGGCCATCCACAACTACACGATCAACCACCCGCTCGACTACCCCTATGACCCGGTCAACCAGGAAGGCCAGCCCGTCAGCCAGGAGGAGTACGACCGGCTGGGCCAGTGGGCCTGGGAGGGCCGGCCGCGCGACCAGATCAACGAGTGGCGGCGGTCGGACAAGAACCCCGGCGACACGCTGGCGGATGACGCGACCTGCTTCCTGGCCTTCCACCTGATGGATCAGATGATCCAAGAGGCCCTGGGCCACCCCGTTCCGATCATCAGCACGGAGGGCGGGCCGGTCGTCGGCTGGAAGGAGGATCGCCGCTACCCGCGCGTCAGCCCGAACATGCACGCCGAATGGGTGGCCCAGATCGCGGAGTTCATGCAGGGCACGCGCGAGATCCACGGGATGCGCTGCTCGGACAGCTACTTCACGATGTGCCATTGGCTCATCGCGAACTACCGCACGGGCTATCTGGCCCCGACCTGGGAGAGCAATTCCTGGTACACGGACTGGTGGAACAGCGACTTCGGCCTGACCGGCGAGCTGCCCGTCGTCGCGCGGCTGAAGGCGCTGCCCGACGCTCCGGCCGGCCCGGTCAACCGGGCCGCGGTCGTGGGCCGCGTCCTGCGCGCGGACACCGACGCGGGCCTGCCGGATCTCACGGTGCGGCTGCTCCAGGCCGACCGCGAGGTCAAGAGCGCGGTCACCGACGCGGACGGCGCATTCCGGATCGAGGGCCTGGCCGCGGGGGTCTACGACATCGTGATTGCGCCCTGGGGCGTCGTGCGCCGCGGGGTCAGCGCGGTCGAAGATGCGCCGCCGCCCGTCACCCTCCGGCTCGCCGGCGGGCAGAACAGCGTGCTGACGGGCAGCGTGCAGAGCGCCGCGGGCGCGGCGCAGGCAAACATCAGCGTGAAGCTGGCCCGCGACGGCGTGCAGGTCGGCGAGACCGTCACCGCCGCGGACGGCGCGTTCCGCTTTGCCGCGCTGCCGCTGGGCTCCTACCGGCTCGATATTCCGGGCATCACGGTGGCGGGCATCGCGCTGGACGGCTGGCAGACCAAGAACCTGCGCCTGACCGCGGGCGTGGCCGGGCAGTACCGCTATGGCCTCGTGCAGAAGCGGCTGCTGCCTGCGGACGAGACCGCGGGCCGGCGCATCTTCTACGGCACGGTCACGGATGCCAGCGGCGCGCCGCTGAAGGGCGTCAAGCTGCGGATGGCCTGGAGCGGCGCAGCGCCCGGCACGGACTTCCCGACCACGACGACCGGCCGCGACCCCTACAAGCCCGCGGGCCTCTACGAGTTCGTCCACAGCCCCGGCACCTTCAACGTGCAGGTGGTGCAGGGCGACTGGCCGAGCGATGTCGCCGCCGATCTGGAGACGGCCAGGGTCCCCGGCCGCGAGGGCCAGATCGTCGCCTACGAGGTCAACTTCCGGCTCCAGGCGGTCGGCGCGCCGGCCCAGGTGGACGGCGTGGTGGCCGGCGGCGCGGCGGATGCGCTGCTGA
>MWBF01000472.1 GCA_002068935.1 Chloroflexi bacterium ADurb.Bin325 | reverse complement strand
GCAGTGGCTGCCTCGGTGACTTCGACGCCCGGCGTCCCGGTGATCGCCTCGGTCTCAGTGATCGCCTCGGTGACTTCGACGCCCGGCGTGCCAGCAACCATCTCGGTTGCAGTGATCGCCTCGGCAGCGCTGACGCCCGGCGTCCCGGTGATAGCTTCGGCCCCGGCAGCAGGCGCGGACGGCGTGGGCGTCGCCTCAGGGGCGACAGCCGTCGCCGCAGTCGCAGCCTCCGCTGCCGCGGTCGTCGCCGTCGCCGCAGTCGCAACCTCCACTGCCGCGGTTGTCGCTGTCGCGGCAGTTACAGCTTCGGCTGCTGTGGTCGTCGCCGTCGCCGCAGTTGCGATCTCCGCTGCCGCGGTCGTCGCCGTCGCCGCGGTTGCGATCTCTGCTGCCGCGGTCGTCGCCGTCCCCGCAGTCGCAGCCTCCGCGGCCGCGGTCGTCGCCGTCGCCGCGGTTGCAGCCTCTGCTGCCGCAGTCGTTGCCGTTGCGGCGGTCGCGGTCTTCGCTGCTACGGCTGTAGCCGTCGCCGCTTCACCGGCCGCGGCGGCCCCGGTCGCAGTCGCGGCGATGGGCGCAGACGGCGTCGAGGTGGGAGCAGGCGTCGCCAGAGAGGCTCCAGCCTGCGGCGTGCCCGTCATCTCGGTCGTGATGGTCAGGGGATAAACGCGCGAGATTTCCGGCCCGGTGGGCTGGGCGGGCGTGGGTGTGACCGGCCTGGGCGGTATCCAGAGCCGGTCGCCGAGATAGAGCCAGAGATTGGGGCGCACCTTGCTGGGGTTCGCCCTGCGCAGCTCGCCCGCCGGTACCCCCGTCGCCTGGGACACGGAGCGCCAGCTATCGCCAGGTTTGACCTGATACCAATAGCCGGTCTCGCTCGCCCCCGATGCGACGGAGATTATCGGCGTCGGCTGCGTGCCGCCTGCCAGGACTGGGGACTGTAGCAGGCCAAGACTGAGGGCCAGGATAAGTCCAACCAGGATCGGCGACCAGAAAATGATGCGTTTTATCATTGTCCCTCTCCTGTGGCTAACATCGCAAGCATTCTACCACAAGAGAAGCAAATTGTCAGCATGCAAGTTACGCGCTGCGCGTCACACCGTTACACATTGAAGGTCTTGAAGCGTCGCCCCGTACGGGCCAAATCGTCCAGCATCCGCTTCGTGTCGGCAAAGTCCACGCCGGCCAGCCGCTCCACCTTGCAGCCCGCGGCTACCAGCATCTGCTCGGCCTGATAGGATACGCCGGCCACCCCGCCGATGATGGTGACATACTCGGCATGGCTGGCGTCATCCACCGAGAACCCGGCCGTGGGCCGGAAGCGGGCGATGTAGTCCGTGGCCGCGTTCCAGTCCTCGCGCGCCCACGCATCCGCGGTCTGCCAGAACAGCATGTAGTGGCCGATGGTCTTGCCCAGGGGCGGGACGATCAGCCCGGCCTGCACCTGCGCGATGCGCTCCTGCAACAGCTTCTTCCAGCTTTGGCCGGCGCTCCAGTCGCTGCCGGGACAGGCCGTGGCATTCTGCGGAAACTCCTTGTGTCCCATGACGTTAGCCAGCGGGATGTTGAGCTCCTGCATCAGCCACGCGACCAGATGGCCGACCTGCTCGATCTGCTTCTGCGTCGGGATCACGCCGTTCATGAAGTTGCCCGCGACCGAAATGCCGACCGAATAGGCGTTGTTGTTGTAAACGTGGTAGGAGACGGTCTCCAGCCGGTTCGTCTGGTTGATCACCCCGTCCGGCTGCACGTAGAAATGATAGCCCATGCCCGGCCAGTCATTCGCCACATGATAGGCGGCAATGCGCTCCGCGGTGACGTTGGCGGGCGCGGCGCTGTGATGGATGGCGATGTGCGTGATCTTGCTGCGCGGGCGCGTGTCGTACTTGAGCGTCGCGTGCCTGGGCAGCTTATCCACGATGTCGTTGATCTCCGGCGGCGGCGTCTTGAGAGAGCCCGCGGCCCCGCCCGCCTGAAGCTGTCGGATCTGCTGCTCCAGCGCGGCGATGCGGCTGTTCAGCGCCTGCTTCTCCTGGCCGGCCGCGCTCACCTGCTGCGCGAGGGCGGCCTTCTCCGCGGTCAGGCTCTGCACCTGCTTCGTCAGGTTGCTCTTCTCGCTGTTCAACGCCTGCGTCTGGACATTGAGCGCATCCACCTGTTCCGTCAGGGCCGCCACGCGCTGCGCCAGATCGGTCATGTCGGGCG
>MWBF01000471.1 GCA_002068935.1 Chloroflexi bacterium ADurb.Bin325 | reverse complement strand
CGGAGCTGGCCGCGCTGGCCTCCGTGCGCGAGCCGCTGGCCGCCTGCCTCAACGGGGTCAAGGGGACCGCGAACACGCTCAACCAGCGCCGAGGCCGGACCGACGCGCTGCACGCCGCGCTGGATAGCTCGCGCATCGACCGCGCGACGCTGGAGGCCATGCTCGGCGCGATGGAGGCCGCGTTCCCGGTCTTCCGCCGCTATTTCCGGGCCAAGGCGCGGCGGCTGGGCAAGGACCAACTGGCCTGGTGGGACATCTTTGCGCCGACGGGCGAGACGGACGCCGCGACGCGCAAGACCTACACCTTTGCCGCGGCGCGCGATTTCATCCTGGCGAACTTCGCCGGCTTCTCGCCCCTGCTCGAAGGGCTGGCGCGGCGCGCGTTCGATGGCCGCTGGATCGACGCGGAGCAGCGCGACGGCAAGCGCGGGGGCGCGTTCTGCATGGGCGTGGACGCGGTCAAAGAGTCACGGGTGCTCTGCAACTTCGACGGCACGCTGGATCAGGTCTCGACCATCGCGCACGAGCTGGGCCATGCGTTCCACAACGAATGCCTCTATGCGGCCGGCAAGACCCCCTTGCAGAGCGACACGCCCATGACGCTGGCGGAGACCGCCTCGATCATGTGCGAGACCATCGTCATGGATGCGGTGCTGGGCGCGACGACCGACCCCGCGGAGGAGCTTGCCATCCTCGAGACCATCCTGATCGGCGACACGCAGGTCATCGTGGACATCTTCTCGCGCTACCTGTTCGAGAGGGAGGTCTTCGAGCGCCGCGCGGACGCGGAGCTGTCCGCCGACGACCTGTGCGACATCATGGCGCGGGCGCAGCGGGTCACCTACGGCGACGGGGTGGACTCGCAACACCTGCACCCGTACATGTGGACCTGGAAGCCGCACTATTACCGGGCGGAGCTCTCCTTCTACAACTACCCGTATGCGTTCGGCCTGCTGTTCGGCACGGGGTTGTATGCCATCTACCAGCAGCGCGGGGCCGCGTTCGTGCCGGACTACGTGAACCTGCTGGCGTCGACCGGCGAGGGCACGGCGGCGGATCTGGCCGCGCGCTTCGGCATCGACATCCGCGACCGCGCGTTCTGGGAGGGCAGCCTGGCCGTCATCGGCCGGCGCATCGAGCGCTACTGCGCGCTGTAGGGCTGTCCGCCGCCCTGGGGCTGTCTAAAAAGTTCCTCGGCGACTGAAGTCACGGCCACCATTACCAGGCCTGCCTTCGCAGGCTGAAAGTCTCCGCAGAGACCTGGTAATGGCGGCGGCGGTTTAACCGCCCGAAATAGGCTTTTTAGACAGCTTCCTATGCCGGAACCCGCGCCTTCATCCACTCGTTGCTGTTGTGGAAGTCCGCGACCGCGTTGCCGGGGTGCACCAGCGCGTCGAACAGCGGGCGATCCGCATCCGCCAGCTCCATCTCCAGCACCGGCAGGAACTCGTCCATGTGGGCCATCGTCTTGGGGCCGAAGATCGGCGCGGTGATGCCCGGCTGATCCTTGCACCAGAGCAGCGCCAACTGCGCGCCGGTCATGCCGCGCTCCTGCGCCAGCCGCGCGACTTCCGCCGCGACCTCGCGGCCGCGCATCGAGACGCGCTCGCGGAACAGGTCGTTGCGGGCCGCGCGCGAGTCATCCGGGATCGCGCTGCCGGGCGGATAGCGGTTCGCCAGCACGCCGCCGGCCAGCGGCGACCAGGGGATGAGCGCCATGCCGTACTTCTGCGCCAGAGGGACCAGCTCGTTCTCGATGCGCCGGTCGAGCAGGTTGTAGGGCGGCTGCTCGCTGATGTAGCGGTTCAGGCCGAGCCGCTCGCTGGTCGCCAGCGCCTCCATCACCATCCAGGCCGGATGGGTCGAGCAGCCGATGTACAGCACCTTGCCCGCGCGCACCAGGTCATCGAACGCGCGCAGCGTCTCGTCCTGGGGGAACTGCATCGGCGGCCTGTGCAACTGGTAGAGGTCGATGCGGTCGGTCTGCAGGCGGCGCAGCGAATCCTCGCACGCCCGCACGATGTGGAGGCGTGAGAGCCCTTCGCCATTGGGGCCCGGCCACATGCGCCCGCCCAAGGGAGGCGAGCGCTACTTCGCCCTGCTCAAGGTCGATACGATCAATTTTGAGTCACCCGACCGCGCCCACGAGGTCATTCTCTTTGAGAACCTGACGCCGCTCTACCCGCTCAACGCCGTTCGCCTGGAGACG
>MWBF01000470.1 GCA_002068935.1 Chloroflexi bacterium ADurb.Bin325 | reverse complement strand
GGAGCGGGTGAACACGTCGACCGCCAGCCCCCGCCGGCCGAGCTCGCGCGCCAGCTCCCGCACATAGACGTTCATGCCGCCGGTCTCCTTGCCGCCCAGGGTGGCCAGGGGACAGGTGTGGACGCTCAACAGCGCGATGCGTTGCAAAGGGTTGACGGACTGGGTCGACATAGTCCCTCCTCGTCGGCAATGATCTACCCGATGTGAGTATACGTGAGGCCGAATGGGACGTCAATATGCAGGCTCCGCCGGATCGTGAATGTGACAACAGGCATAGTGACATATTTGCGCTTTTTCGCACACAATGCTATACTACGGCCACTGCCAGACGACGGAACGATGCGAGGCGCTCGATTGAGAACAGAACTTGTGGCCCGAAGACGGCTGCGCCAGATCACGGCATTTGTGATAATACTAGCTATCGCGGCCGGCTGCGTATCTGTGCCCCCTGCCTCGCCGGCAGGGCCGACGCCGGCGCGCACGCTGATGATCTATGCGCCCGCGACGCCGGCCTCCATCCCGGTCCTGCTGGCCGCCCGTCACATCGAGGGCGCGGAGGTCACCATCTTCGCCAACCACGCGCAGGCCAACGCCCAGTTTCTGCGGGGCGAGGTCGATATCCTCGTCACAGGCTTATCGGTCGGCGTGGAGCTGTTCAACAACGGCGCGCCGGTGCAGGTAATCGACTCCTACGTGGCCGGCATGACCTACCTCGTCACGCGCGGGCAGCCGATCGCCGACCTGGCCGACCTGCGGGGCCGGTCGATCTACCTGCCCTTCGAGGGGTCGCCCATCGAGGAGGTGACGCGCTTCTTCGTCGAACAGGCCGGCTTACGGTGGCAGACCGACGTCCGGCCCATCTATGCGCCCTTCACCTCTTCGGTCGAGCTGTTGAAGCAGGGCCGGGCCGACGTGGTGGCCCTGCCCGAGCCGTTCGTCTCGCTGATCGAGGGCCTGCCCGACCTGCACGTGTCGCTCGGCTATCGCGAGCTGTGGGACACGCTGACCGGCGCAAGCAGCGGCTATCCGCAGGTGACGCCCTTCGTCACGCGCGAATGGGCCGCGGCCAATGCGGATCTGGTTGATCGCTTCAACGCAGAGATCGCGGCCGCGCTGGACGCCCTGCACGCGGACCCCGCCGGGGCCGTGGCGCAGACGCACGAGGCCCTGGGGCTGCCCGCGCCGGCGCTGGCCGCCGCGCTGAACCGCACCGACTTCGCCTATCTCGACGGCGCTGACCTGGCGAAGGCCATACGCGACTATTATCAGGCTATCGGCAAGCCGCTGGATAGCGCTTTCGATGCGTTTTTCTACCGCGACAGCGCGCGCGCTGCGCAATAATCTCGTCGGGCTGGGCCTGCTCCTGGCCGCATGGCTGGCCGCGGCCCGGTTCTTGCCGGATTATATCCTGCCGTCGCCGGCGCGAGTCTGGCGTGCGGCGCCGGATATCCTGGATGCCGGCTTTGCGGCGCACCTCGCGCTGACCGTGCAGCGGGTGTTCATCGGCTTCGGGCTTGCCTTTGGCGTCGGCTCGGCCGCGGGCATCCTGGCGTTCACGCTGCGGCTGACCGAGGCCCTCAGCAGCGCGCTGGTGGCCCTGCAGGCCATGCCGGGGGCCATCCTGGGGGTCATCCTGCTGCTGATCTTCGGCATCGGCGACTGGGTGCCCATCGCGCTGGTCGCGCTGCTGACGCTGCCGACGATCGCCATCAACACGGCCAACGCGCTGGCCAAGCGCGACCTGCGGCTGGAACAGTACATGCGCTCCGCCGGCGCGCGGCGGCGCCACCTGGTGCGCTATCTGTATGTGCCCGCGCTGATTCCGACCTTCCAGAGCAACCTGAGCCTTGGGTTCGGGCTGGGCATCAAGGTCGTCGTGCTGGGCGAATTCATCGGCAGCCAGGCGGGGCTGGGCTATCTGCTGAACGTGGCGATGATCCAGTTTGCCATGTCCGCGGTGCTGGCCTACCTGTGGGTGATCCTGATCATCATGGCCCTGTTCGAGGCGGCGCAAAGCCTGCTCTTCGACCTGTTTCTGGGCAGATACTTCTATCCAGCATGAACACCGACGCCGACGCCTCCGACATCCTTGTGGTGGATGGCCTGACCAGACGGTTCGGCCCGGCCGGGCCGCCGGTCATCGACGACCTGTCCTTTGTCATCCCGCGCGGCGGGCGGGTGGCCCTGTTTGCGCCGACGGGCGCGGGCAAGAGCACCCTGATCAACATCTTGAC
>MWBF01000469.1 GCA_002068935.1 Chloroflexi bacterium ADurb.Bin325 | reverse complement strand
CGAAAACCCGCTGGGGCCGGTCTCTGACCGTGCCCCTGGCTCGGTCGGAGACCGGCCAGAGCAATTTCCGGATAGATTCTAAATCGAACTCTGAGGACGGTCTCCCGTCCCCGCCGCAGACAGCCCGGGTTTCAGCCGAAGCCCGGGCTGTCTCGCGTAATGGCCCGGCCGCCAATTCGCTCCTTCCGCCGCATCCATGATACAATGTCGGCTGATACAACCGGCAATTCCATCCTTTTGCATAAGGTTTCAGGAGGTATTACGCATGTCAACCATGATTGCTGATGTGGTCGGTCGCGAGATCCTGGATTCGCGCGGCAACCCCACGGTCGAGGTCGAGGTCTGGCTCGAAAACGATGTGAGAGGCCGCGCCGCGGTGCCCTCCGGCGCTTCCACGGGCGTGCACGAGGCGCTGGAGCTGCGCGACGGCGACAAGGGTCGCTTCGGCGGCAAGGGCGTCCTGCAGGCGGTCGAACACGTCAACAACGAGATCGCCGACACGCTGTTCGGCATGGATGCGCTGGATCAGGTGGGCGTGGATCAGGCCATGCTGGAGACGGACGGCACGAAGAACAAGAGCCAGCTCGGCGCGAACGCGATCCTCGGCGCAAGCCTGGCCGTGGCCCGCGCGGCCGCGGAGGCCAGCAGCCTGCCGCTCTACCGCTATCTGGGCGGCGTCGGCGCGACGCTGCTGCCCGTCCCCATGATGAACATCATGAACGGCGGCGCGCACGCCAACTTCGAGAGCACCGACTTCCAGGAATTCATGATCGCGCCCATCGGCGCGCCGACCTTCCGCGAGGCCGTGCGCTGGGGCTCCGAGACCTACCAGGCGCTCAAATCCGTCCTCAAGGGCAAGGGCTTCAGCACCGGCGTCGGCGACGAGGGCGGCTTTGCGCCCAAGCTCGGCAAGAACTCCGAGGCCATCGAGCTGATCCTGACCGCCATCGAGAAGGCCGGCTACAAGCCGGGCCAGGACATCGCCATCGCGCTCGACCCCGCGGTCAGCGAAATCTACGAGGAGGACGGCACTTATCTGCTGCGCCGCGAGGGCAACAAGAAGCTGACCTCCGCCGAGCTGGTGGATCTGTGGGCCGACTGGGTGGCGCAATATCCGATCATCTCGATCGAGGACGGCCTTGCGCAGGACGACTGGGCCGGCTGGAAGCTGATCACCGAGCGGCTGGGCAACAAGATCCAGCTCGTCGGCGACGACCTTTTCGTCACGAACGTCGAGCGCCTGGCGCGCGGCATCGCCGAGAACGCGGGCAACTCGATCCTGATCAAGCTCAACCAGATCGGCACGCTGACCGAGACGATTGCCGCCATCACGATGGCCCGCCGCGTGGGCTGGACCGCGATGGTGTCGCACCGCTCCGGCGAGACCGGCGACACCTTTATCGCGGACCTGGTGGTGGCGATGGGCACCGGCCAGATCAAGACCGGCGCGCCGGCCCGCAGCGAGCGCGTGGAGAAGTACAACCAGCTCCTGCGCATCGAGGATGAGCTGGGCTCCGCCGCGCAGTACGCCGGCCGCAACGCCTTCCGCTGTCTGTAGAATTAGAAATGAGTAACGAGTAAGGAGTAACGAGTAAAAGGTGTGTTACTCCTTACTCGTTACTCGTTACTCATCATTCACTCCTACCTCTCATGGCCGATAAAGACGTCCTGTATCACGAGGTCCTGGAGGCGCTCCAGGCGGGCGGCTGCGCCCTGTGTCGGCTGGCATACCGGGCCAGCGACAGCTATCTCAACGCGCTGCTGCACGAGGGGGTCACGGACGTGAAGCTGCGCGAGGAGCTGCGCGCGGCGCGCGGCGTCTGCCACCGCCACGCCACCCAACTGACGGCGAAGCGCGGCGCGGTCCTCGGCACGGCCATCGTCTACCGCGACGTCATCAACACGCTGACCAAGATCCTCGACGCCGAGCAGGAGCCCGCGCCGGGGCTGTTGGGCGTCTTGGGCCGGCGGTCCGCCCAGGCCCGCGGGCAGGCCGCGGCCCGCCGCGTGATCGGCTGGCAGGCGACGGCCTGGCGCAAGCTGCGCGGCGAGCTGGACGAACTGATCCGCAAGCACGACCACCGCTTCCGGGCCGAGCGCATCACCGATGCAGAATCGGACGCCTGGCTGCGCGCGGTCGCGGCCGTGGTCGGCCGCATCGAGCCGCCCGCCGACTGACCTGAAAGACTGTTTTTAAACCCCCGGCGACTGAGAGCCTATCCGAAAACCCGCTCCGGTCTCTG
>MWBF01000468.1 GCA_002068935.1 Chloroflexi bacterium ADurb.Bin325 | reverse complement strand
GACCAGCCCCGCCGGCCCCAGGCCCGTGACCCCGAACCGACGGCCCGCCACCGCGCCCATGTCGCGCAACATCCGGAACACGGTCGCCACGCACATCGCCAGCTCGACCGGGGCCAGCGCCTCATCGGGCAGTTCCTCCGGCACGCGGATCACGTTCTCGGCCTTGTGCACGACGAACTGCGCATAGCAGCCGGGCGCGTGGTGGCCGGCGTCGCGCCATGCGCTGACCCGGTCGCCGGCCGCCAGGCCGCTCACGCCCGGCCCGACCGCCTCGATGACGCCGGTCGCCTCGTGGCCGGGCTGCCCCGGCGTGTAGGGGAACTCGAACCGATGGCCGACGAACATCGGCTCCGCGTGCCGCAGGTGCAGATCCCACTGCGGGCAGGTGGTGACCGCGGCGATGCGCATCAGCACCTCGCCGGGGCCGGGCTGCGGCGTGGCAACCTCGTGCAGGACCGGCTCGCGCGGCCCCATCATCTGCAATATCTTCATCTGTCTATCTCCGCTCCTGGGGTTTCTGGTTAAAGCCTGCCCAAAACACTGGGGCCGGTCTCCGGCCGAGCCAGAAGACACGATCAGAGACCGGCCAGGGCAGGCCATCCGGATAGGCGCTAAAGCACCTGGGATCGGATGCCGCCGAAGAGCCGCCGGATGCGCTGCAAACGTTCGGCGTCCAGATAGGGCCGTTCGAGCGCGCGCAGGTTCGCGTGCACCCGGTCCACGCTGCTCATGCCGACGCAGCAGGTGCTGACATCGTGGGCCAGCACGTAGCGCAGGCTCGCCTCCGGCACGCTGTAGGGCTGCAAGAAGTCGAACAGGGTCGCCTCGGTGTACGGGGCCTCCGCCGGCAGGTTGCCCGCCGCGACATGGCGGCGCACGCACTCCAGCGCGGCCGGGACCGAAACCAGCCCCGACGTGCGGGAGGCCTGGTTCAGCGGCATCATCACCACCGTGCCGACGTTGTGCTGCCGACACAGCGGCAGCACCGACTCCGCCGCGGTCTGCAACAGAATGTTCAGCGTGAGCATCACCACGTCGAACGCGCCGGTCGGCACTGCGGTGCGAAGGATCTGATGTTCGCCGTCCCCCTCCGACAGCTCGCTGATGCCGATGAAGCGCACCTTCCCCTGCTCGCGCAGCCGCACCATCGCGTCATAACAGCCGTCGTGCATGAAACGGTCGAACGACTCGCGCGTGCGCAGGCCGTGGCCGAGCAGGATGTCGAGGCGATCGCGCCTCAGGCGGCGCAGGCTCTCCTCCGCCGAGGCTACCAGCGCGGCTGGCGAGCCGGTGTAGGCCGCGGCCGGGCCCCAGCCGTCATAGGGCCGATACTTGGTCTCGACGATGACCTCGTCATGGCCGACCAGCGCCTCGCCCAGGACCTCCTCGGAGACGCCGTCGTCATACCCCGCGGCGGTGTCGATGAAGTTCACGCCCGCCGCGAGCGCGGCCTGCACGGCCTCCACGAAGCGCGGCCGGTCGCGCACGGCCCCGCGCGCCGCGCCCAGCGACAGCTCGGACACCATCAACTGCGTGCGGCCCAATTGTCGAAACTGCATTTCCTTCCTCCCTCTTTTGCCGTCAACGGCATGTTGAGCCTCGCGGCCCGGCTCACCTCTCGCGTGCGCGCCAGCCCAGCCACGCGGTCTGCGCGATCAGGCTCAGCATCAGCGCCAGCACGCCGATGTAGACCCCGGTCGCGCGCGCCGCGGCCACGCCGAGCACCAGGATCACCGCGCTCGTCGCCAGATAGACGACCACCGACTCGGAGATGCCGCGCGTCCGCCGCGCGTGCAGCAGCGAGCCCTGATACCAGCTCTGTAGCGCGGCCAGCGCGGGCAGCGGCAGCGCGAGCCACAACGCCTTGCGCGCATACAGCGCGAGATCGGGCGGCAGGGCCGAGACCGTCTCGAACCACAGGCGGTTGAGCGGCGTGACCATGACCAGGATCATGACGACGGTCATGCCGACCACGATGTGCAGGGTGAAACGCCACAGGCTCTCGCGCGCGCCCGGCTCGCCGAGCAGCGCCACCACCACCTCGTTCAGCGCCAGCCCCACGCTCCGCAACAGAAAGATGAGGCCGTTCAACACCGGCCAGACCGCCAGCGAGATGAGCGCCGACGGCATCCGGCTCAGCGCGGCGCTGCCGATGGGCTGCGCGAGAAAGGAGAGCAGCGACGTCAGGACGAGCGGGATGTAGAACGCAAAGAACGCGGCATAGGTCAGCGCCGGCTCGACCGGCTC
>MWBF01000467.1 GCA_002068935.1 Chloroflexi bacterium ADurb.Bin325 | reverse complement strand
GACGGCCCAGTCGAACCGCAGCTCGATGGTGTTCGAGCCGCAGTGCAGCCCGGCCACCCACTGCTCGACGGTCTGCCAGCCCGCGGCCAGCGGATGGGGCAGGCCCATCTGTTTGCCGTTGACATAGAACGAGACGGACTGCGCCGCGGCGCCCTCGTAGGTCAGCGGCGCGATGCGCACCTTGAGCGGGTATGCGCCGCCCGCGATGCAGAAGTCGCTCGTGCAGCGATCCTGCGGCATCGGCAGGAACAGATAGGCGGTCCGGCCCGTCGCCCAACTGGCGGTCGCGCCGTAGGGCTGCTCGTCCAGCGCGAGATCCCAGCCCTCGCCCAGGTACGGGCCGGCGCTCGCCGCGCCGACATCCAGATGGAACGGGAACGGCACGGTCGGCTGCTCGACCCGGTAGACCCGGTAGCCGTCGGCCTCCCAGAGCGGCTCATCCTCCAGCGGGAGGACGTCGAGCGCATAGGCTTCGGTGCGCTGCCAGGTGTCCTGATACGGGTAGCGGCCCGCGATGGCCGGCGTCGTGACGAGATAGCGGACGTTGTACAGCGCCATCAGCTCGCCGGCCTGCGCCCGCGCCGCGGCGTCCAGCTCGGGCGACACCTCCTCGTACATCTCCAGCGCGGTTAGCGCCCGGAATAGCGGGATGCGCTCGAAGTAGGCCATCTTGAAGTCGGGCGCGCGGCTGATGTTGCCGCCGAGCATCGCCTTGCCGTGGCCGATCTGGAAGTACTGGAGGTTGGTCTGCTCGCTGCCGAAGACGCCGAAGCTGTTGCGCCAGCCGAGCGGCAGTTGCAGGATCGTGAACTCGTCGCGGCTGGCCGCGATCTTCTCGTAGACCGCGGGCACGCGCGCATCGGTCGTCGGCAGCGGGACCGCGAGGTGCTCGACCGCGATGAGCGCGACGATGAACGCCACAGAGAGCACAGAGAACGCCGAGTTTTTGAGAGCGCTTTTGGGGCCTATCCGAATAGCCTGCTCTGGCCCGGTCTCCGACCGGCCCCAGCGTCCTTCGGACGCAGCGCCCGCGGCGCGTGAGCCATCTATCTCTCTGCTTCCTCTGTGTCCTCTGTGGCTCAAAAGCCACCCCACCGCGTGCGCCGCGAGCACGGCCAGCGCCAGCATCAGGATGACGCTGTTGCGGTTGGGCGCGCGGTTGCCGTTGATGACCGGGACGAAGTGGAGCAGCGCAAACGGCAGCGGGAACGTGACCCCCTCGGGCAGCAGGCCGTCGAGCGCGAACCGGAACCGTCCGTTGATCTGCAACAGCGGCCCCAGCGCCAGGACGCCGAACACGAGCGCGCTCCACGTCCAGGCCGCGACCCGCCGCCGGCCCGCCCATGCGCCGGCGAGCGCCAGCGCCAGCGTCGCCCACCCCAGGAACACCGTGTTGATGTCGCCGAAGCGGCCCTTGCCCTCCTCCACCGCACGCAGCGCGGCCTGCCATTCCCCCTCCGTGCCGAGCAGCGGGTTGAGCGCGGTCGGCGTGACCAGCCCCACGAGATCCGCGCTGAGCTTGATGCTCTCGCCCCAGCCCTCCAGCGCGTAATTGCCGCCGGCAAACTCGCGCGCGATCGGCAGCAGCGCGGGCAGCCAGAGTAGCCCGGCCACGATCGCGGCGATGGCCAGGCGGCCCAGCGCGGCCCAGCGCGGCCGCAGGTCGCGCCACAGCGTGAGCAGGATGATGATCGAGAAGAGCGCGAGAAACGAGGCGAAGATCATCTCGGCCAGCGCGGCCAGCGCAAAGAACAGCCCGGCCAGCAGCGCGTTCTTCAGGCCCCGCGCCAAGGGCCGGCCCTCGCGCAGCGTCTTGAGGAGGTAGAGCGTGTAGAACGGCAGCCACTGCGTCGTGACCATGTCGTAGTGGCCGAGCGCGGCATAGATCGCCCGGTTCGAGGCGAACGCGTAGATTGCCCCCGCGACGAACGCGGCCAGCGCCGCGTCCCGCTGCGCCAGGCCCCGCGCGCGGCCGAACCCGGCCAGCACGTAGCGCGCCAGCAGATATGCGCCAAGCCCGCTCAGCGCGGTGGCCAGCAGCAGGGTCACGTTGCTCGCCAGCGGCACGTTGGCCGCAAGCTGTAGCGGCAGGGCGATCAGCGCGTTGAAGAAGTTGTAGGTGTAGAGGATCAGGTCGATGCCGAGCGGGAACCAGATCAGGTTGGTGTGCAGCGGGCTGGTGTGCAGATCCAGCAGCGCGTGCTTGAAATACCAGATGTTCCAGGCGAAGGTGGATTCATCGAAGGCCCAGGTCGCGGTGCCCGGCAGGCG
>MWBF01000466.1 GCA_002068935.1 Chloroflexi bacterium ADurb.Bin325 | reverse complement strand
CTTGGCGAAACTGCTCTTCGATGCACGTCTGCGTTTAGTCTGTGGTATCGACTTGGTGTGATTCATACATCTAACGCATCCTGATGTCCGTGGAATTCAAGTCACTATCATTATAATCGTAGTTCGAGCGGTCGCCAACCGCCGCGGCATTGGCGCGATTCGGCGACCTGGCGTAGAATGGCGACGAATTGCTATTTTTGTGTGCGAAAAGTGGAACTATCCGGCCGCCCGCGCCGTCTTACGTGCGGTCAACCTGATAGAGAGACAGGATTGGCGTAATTCAACGGAGTCACAAGGAGAGACTGATGAACACACGGAATACGTTGATCGTTTTGGCAATCGTTGCCGGTCTGCTGTTGGCCGGCTGCGTGCCGGTGCCGGGCCTGGCGCCGGATTTGCTGGCCGACACGAGCTGGGTCCTGACGGAGCTGAACGGCCAGCCGGTCCTTGCGGAGACGCAGGTGACGATCCGCTTCGAGGACGGGCGGCTCGGCGGCACGGACGGCTGCAACCGCTACAACGCTGCATATACGGTCGACGGCGCGCGGATCACCGTCGCTGAGAACATCGCCAGCACGATGATGGCCTGTGCGGAGCCGGTCATGACGCAGGCAAGCGCCTATCTCGCGGCGCTGGCGGCGACCACGACCTACAAGATCGAGGGCGAACAACTGACCCTGTTGGCCGCGGACGGCACGGCGCTGGCCGTCTTCACGCAGCAGAGCACCGACCTGGCCGGCACGTCCTGGGTCGCGACGGGCTACAACAACGGCCAGGAGGCCGTGGTCAGCGTGGCCGAGGGCACGGAGCTCACCGCGCAGTTCGGGGCGGACGGGACGTTCAGCGGCTCGGCCGGCTGCAACTCCTTCACCGCGACCTACGAGGCCGCGAACGGGGAGATCGAGATCGGCGCGATCGGCGCAACCATGATGTTCTGCGCGGACCCGGACGGGGTCATGGAGCAGGAGACGCAGTACCTGCAGGCGCTGGCGACGGCCGCAACCTACACCCGCGAGGGCAACCGGCTGGAGCTGCGCACGGCCGACGGCGCGCTGGCCGCGAGCTTTACGCTGGCCGACTGAGATTGGGCCGGCCCGCGCGAGAACCCCGCGGGCCGGCTGTGGAAGGATCGAACCGGGCCGACGTGCTTGCACGCCGGCCCGTTCTATTGGGGGATCGGGGAGGAACGCGCTCGCGCCTGGAGCCAGCCGACGATGGCCCACGGCGCCATGGCGAAAAGCCCGGCCAGGCCCGCGCCGCCGACCTGCTGGACGACGTCGGGCGCGAGCGCGATGCACACGTTGCTCAGGCCGATCAGGCTGTAGCTGACCACGGCCAGCCGGTCATCCTGATCCCTGAGGGGCAGGTTCGCCCGTCGCGTCGCCAGCCAGTTGACGAGAAACACGCTGAACACCGTCAGCCACCAGCCCCAGTAGTTCTGCAGCGGGATCCCGAAGTAGGGCCCGCCCGCCTCCCAGACCCAGTGTTCCCCGCGCACCATCATCGGATCCATCACCACGTCCCAGGCCGTCATCACCAGCCCGCCGATCGCGGCGACCGAGAGCCCGCGCGGCCAGCCCGCGGCCCGCGGCGCGATGCGCTCGGCGATGACCAGGGAGGGGTACATCATCATGAACCATGCGGCCGGGATGATGTATGGCACGAGGCCGAGGAACTTCGGGCCCAGCTTTGCGGTATAGTGATACGGCCCGTAGACCAGCCCCGTCGCGACGCCGAGGCTTTCGTAGGCCAGGCTGACGACGAACGAGATGGCGAACAGCGTCAGCGCGGCGCGCCAGTTCCAGCGCAGGCTGGCGTGCAGGAGGACGAAGACGAAGGCGAGCAGGGTCGTCAGCGGGGTGAACAGCGGGTTGAAGAGCACGGCCAGGTTGGAGAGCGCGCTGACGATGTTGTAGAGCGTCAGGAGCGCGAGCGCGATCAGGAAGAACCACATCAGCTTGCGTGTCATGCCGGCTTTGCACCTCGGTCGAGTATTTTCGAGGGGGTATCATACCATACTATCGGGAGGGCGATGCCGCCCTGGCCGCCCGGCCGCGCCCATATCCCAACTACGGCGCAAAGGAGTTGCATTATCCTCAGCGCTGAAAATGTAGTATAATAAGCGCAATACCGGCGAGATCCGAGAGGTCGAGGCTGTTCGATGGCAAACGATAAGGCGACATCCGCGCGTAACGTCGCGCCAGTAGTTCGAATCTACCGCACCGAGGAGCAACCCACCGACTTTGCCTACTGGTAAAGCGTGCCCTATGCGGAGCGGCTGGCCGC
>MWBF01000465.1 GCA_002068935.1 Chloroflexi bacterium ADurb.Bin325 | reverse complement strand
GGCCTCGGCGCACTTGTCCGAGATGCCGGTGCCCGCGCCGCAGCCGACGATGGGCCTGCCCGCCGCGCCCTGCGCCCGCAGACGCTTCAGCGCCTCTTCGCGTGTGATGAATGCCATGTTCCCTCCAAACGGTTACAGGTTACGGGGCTGCCGGTTGCAGGCTGCAAACCATCGTCCGGCCTGACCAACCTGCAACCTGCAACTTTCAACCTTTCAACATCTCCAGCAGCAGCGCCGTGGCCTTGTCCGCAAACTCCGGGTCGTTGATGTTGTGATCCAGCTCGATGAACGGGATGCCGGGCTTGAGGTTTGCCTTGATGGCGTCGAAGCACGCGGCGTCGGCCGCCGGATCCCAGAAGAGGCCGCCCGGGCTGTCGAGCTGTGACACGCCCCGGAGCGGGACCAGGATGGCGACCGGGCCGGTTGCGGCGTTGGCCGCCGCGGCGATCATCTCGCCTATGCGGATGTTCTCGTCCACGGTGGTTCGCATCAGGGTCACGTTGGGGTTCCACTGGTAGAGGTTGCGGCCCCGATACTTCTCCGGCACGGTCTCGACGCCCCAGAAGTTGCACATATCGACGCAGCCGGGCGCCAGCACGGTGGGGATGCCGGCCCGCGCCGCGGCCATCATGCGGTCGGGGCCCGCGTTCATCACGCCGCCGCAGATGTAGTCGGCCAGCTCCGTCGTGGTCAGGTCGAGACAGGCGGTGATATAGCGGCTGGCAATCAGCGACTCCATGGTCTTGCCGCCGGTGCCCGTCGCGTGGAAGACCAACACCTCATACCCCTGGCCCTCCAGCGTATGCTGCGCGCGGCTGACGCAGGCGGTCGTGTTGCCGAACATGCTGGCGGATACCAGCGGCCTGGTCTCGGCCAGCTCCGGCAGCTCCTGGCTGACCATGCCGGCGATGGCGCCCGCGGCATTGGCATAGATACGCCGGCTGATGGAGTTGATGCCCGCCACATCCACGACGGTCGGTATCATCGTGATGTCGGTCGTGCCCACATACGCCGATACATCGCCGCCGCCCACGGTGGAGGCCATGACCTTCGGCACGCCGACCGGCAGGGCGCGCATCGCGCGCGTGGCGATGGACGTTCCGCCGCTGCCGGCCATGCCGAGGATGCCGCCGAGGCGGCCCGCGTCGTACAGGCCCTTGACGACCTGCGCGAGGCCCGCGGCCATGGTTCCCATCGCCAGGGTCTTGTCCTTGCCGGCCCGCAGCTCGGCGAGGCTGTGGCCGCCCGCGCGCGCGACCTCTTCCGCGGCCACGTCGGCCGGCACGGTCGGATCGGCCATGACGCCGAAATCCACGAGGATGGTTTCCAGCCCGCGCGCGGCGATCAGGTCGCGCACGAAGCGGAATTCTTCGCCTTTGGTATCGAGAGCGCCTACGATGACGACAGGTTTTGGCATCTGCAACCTCCTTGTGCGATTGCCATAGCAGGATGGGGGATGAGGGAAGCCGGAGCGAGTTTTCGGCTGGGCTCTTGGCTATGGGCGGATCCTAGTGCAGCAGCGGCAGCGGGTTGACGAGCCGGCCGAAGTCGCGCAGCTCGAAGTGCAGGTGCGGGCCGGTGACGTTGCCGTTTGCGCCGCTCGCCGCGATGACCTGGCCCTTTGCCACGACCTGGCCCGGCTCCACGTAGATGTCGCTCAGGTGCGCATAGAGCGTGACGTAGTCGATGCCGTGGTCGATGACCACCCGGAAGCCGTAGCCGGTCGGGTTCCAGCCGGCATAGATCACCGTGCCGCGATCCGCGGCCTTGACCGGCGTCCCGCTCGGCACTGCGATGTCGAGCGCCACATGCCCCGGCCGCGCGGCCTGCGAGATCCACCCCTTGACCGGCCAGATGAAGTAGCCGTCGCCGTAGGGCCAGGCCTCGTAAGCCGTGCCCGCAAACGCATCGCCGGGGATGCTGACCGCGCGCGGCTCGGGCCGGAACTCCCCGTCGGGCCGCGCGCCGGGCAGCAGCACGCGCTGCCGCGGGGTCACGCGGTAGGGTGGGCCGGCGAAGCCGTTCCACGGCACGTTGACGATGTCGGCCACGGTCAGCCCGTGGCGCGCCGCGATGCCGGCCAGCGTGTCGCCGGGCGTCACGGTGTAGCACAGGTCGTCGAGCGCGGGGACGACGATGGTCCGCCCCGGCGTGAGGGTCTCGGCGTCGGGGCCGGTGGGCGTGGTCACGCAGGACATGGTGTCCAGGTCGCGGCCGAAATCGAGCGCCAGCGACCAGAGCGTGTCGCCGGGCTGCACGGTGTAGCTGAACGCGGCCGCGGGCGTGTCGGGGTCGCGCGC
>MWBF01000464.1 GCA_002068935.1 Chloroflexi bacterium ADurb.Bin325 | reverse complement strand
GGCGGAGCCGCGGCCGTCGGATGACGCCGGCGCGGCCGAGCCGTCGCTGTGGCGCATCCCGCTGGCCGAGCTGCCGCTGTTCCTGTTGATCGGCTTCACGGTCGGCGCGCTGCGCGCGACGAACACCTGGGACTTTCCGACCTACACCCTGGCCGCGCTGGCGGCCATCGTCGTGCTGGAGGCGGCCAGACGGGGGCGCATGGCGCGGCCGGCGGATCTGACCGGCTGGCTCAGCTTCCTGTTCCGCGCCGCGTTCAGCGTCGTCTGGCGCGTGGCGCTGTTGATCATCGTCGCCTCGGCCGCGTTCTACCCCTACACCAGCCACTACGCGACCGCGTATGCGGGGCTGCAACTGTGGGACGGCGCGCGCACGCTGCTGCCCGACTACTTCGTCATGTGGGGCTTCTTCCTCGTCCTGGCCGTCATTCAGCTCGTCGCGGAGCTGTTCGCACAGCGCCGCGAGGGGGCCTTGCCCGCCTGGCTGGTCGCGGCGTCGCCCTTCATCGCGGGCGCGTTCGTGCTCGTGCTGGCCTTCGGGCTGTTCCTCAAGATCCAGATCTGGCTCCTTGCGCTGCCGCTCTTTGCGCTGGCCGTGCTCCTCAGCCTCGGCCGCGACCTGCCGCCCGCGCGGCGGCTGGCGCTCCTGCTGCTGGCGCTGGCGTTCGCCATCACCATGGGCGTGGAGCTGGTCAGGCAGAAGGACGACATCGGCCGGATGAACACGGTGTTCAAGTTCTATTTGCAGGCCTGGGTCATCTTCGGCGTCGCGACCGCGTTCGGGCTGGCGACGTGGCTGCCGCGCGCGTTTGCGTGGCAGCCCGGCTGGCGGCGCGTCGTCGCAGCCGTGACGTTGCTGTTCTTCGTCGGGACGATGCTCTATCCCCCCTTCGCCGCGCGCGCCAAGGTGCGCGACCGCTTCTCCGCGGAGGCGTCGCCGCACGGGCTGGACGGCATGGCGTACATGGAGCGCGCGCAGTACTTCGACAACGGCCGCGATCTGCGGCTGGCCGACGATCGGCAGGCGATGTTGTGGCTGTTGCAGAACGTCGAGGGCTCGCCCATCATCCTGGAGGCGCAGATCCCCGAGTATCGCTGGGGCAGCCGCTTCGCCGACTACACCGGCCTGCCGACGGTGCAGGGGTGGAACTGGCACCAACGGCAGCAGCGCTCGGTCGTGCCGAGCATCGCGGTGGAGCGCCGCGTCGCGCAGGTGCAGGAGCTCTATAACACGACCGACCTGGCCCGCGCCGGCCATCTGCTGGCGATCTACGGCGTCCGCTACATCATGGTCGGCGAGCTGGAGCGCGCCTACTACAGTCCCGAAGGGCTCGCGAAGTTCGATGCGATGGTGCAGGGCGGCGTCCTGGAGGTGGCGCACCGGGCCGGCGCGGTCACGATCTATCGGGTTGTCGGCAGCCCGACCGCGGCCACCGGCGTGCCGGCCGGCATCGGCCCGCGGCCCGTGCCGACCCCGACGCCCGCGACCGGGACATTCCTCTCGCCACGGTGAACCATCCGCGGATCTATCGCGCACTGACGCTTGCGCTGCTCGCACTCCTTCTCGTTGCGGGCGGCGCGTTGCGGCTTACCGGCTTCAACTGGGATCGTTTCCAGCACGTCCACCCGGACGAGAGGTTCATCGTCTGGGTGGCGGACACCATGTCCTTCCCCGAGGATCTCGGCGCGGCGCTAGATCCGCTGCGCTCGCCGCTCAACCCGTTCCGCTGGCCCGCGGCCGGGCAGGAGCTGGCCGGCGAACGGCGCAACTATGCCTACGGCCACTTCCCGCTCTACCTGCTGCTGTTGGTGGCCCATGCCGGGGTCGCGCTGGCCGACTGGCTGGCGAAGACGACGTTGGCCTTCCCGGCCGCCTTCCAGCCGCTGCATACGGTGGGCCGTCACCTGGCCGATTACAACTACCTGGGCCTCGTCGGCCGCGCGATCTCCGCGCTGGCCGACCTGGGCACGCTGCTGCTGGTGTACTGGCTGGGGAAGCATGCGTTGTCCCGCCCGGCCGCGGGCATCCGCGCCGGCAATGCCGCCGGGCTGCTCGCGGCGGCGTTCTATGCGTTCGCGGTCCTGCCCATCCAGCTCAGCCACTACGCCGCGGTGGACGCGGTGCTGACCTTCTGCGTGACCGCAACGGTCGCGCTGGCCGCGCGCTGGGCGCTGGCCGGCGGAAGGTGGGCGTGGGCGCTCGCGGGGGTCATGTGCGGGCTGGCCGTCGGCTCCAAGTTCAGCGCGGTCCTGCTCATGGTTCCGCTGGCCGCGGCCGCGCTCTACCGCGTGCCCGCGGGGGCGCTGCGCGGCCAGGCGGC
>MWBF01000463.1 GCA_002068935.1 Chloroflexi bacterium ADurb.Bin325 | reverse complement strand
GTCGAGGTCGATCAGCGCCTCCAGGCGTTCCAGGTAAGGGGTGAGGTTCGGTGAAGCCATGTTCGCTCCTGTCCGCGGTGTGCGGCCTTCGGGCGTCCCGAAGGCCCATGCGTTGTACCACACATGCTGGGTCAAGCGCAACACCCCGGCTGGCGCGATAGAAAAGCCCCTCCCCCGCGGCGCGGGAGAGGGGCCGGGCGCGAGGGGCGTAGCCTCTACATGTTGTACAGAGTGACGCCCGGATTGGCGGCCTGGTTGATTCCATCGCCGTTTATGGCGCTGACATCAATCAGGGGCGTTATTCTCTCGACCGTATCGCTAGGCAGGCCCGACGAGGCCGTGTTGCCGGTATAGCTGGCGCTGACGGCGAACACCGCCCCGATCTGGTTGCCGGCCGAGACATCGAAGGAGTTGCCGTTGAAGATGACGTGGCCGGCGAGCGCGAGCGGTACGATGTTTTGCGGGTCGGCGTACAGCCGGTTCTCCGTTAGGAAGATGGCCGAGAAGATGTTGTCGATCTGCCCGCCGCCGCTGGTCGCGATCTTGTCCAGCCGCCGCACGTTGTCGCCGGCGCCGTCCAGCCGGGCGATGTCGTTTCCGCGCAGGTGGAGCTCGCCATCTTCCGGCAGAAACTGCAGCCTGTTATGTTTCAGGTGCGAACCCAACAGTTCGTACTGCTTGATGTTCAGGAAGACCCCCGCGGGGCGGCCATACAGGGAGAGCGTGCCCGCGATGATGTTGTCCACGATGTAGGTCCGCGCGGCCGCGCAGTCCAGCACGATCGCGAGGCCGGTTCCTCTGGCCACGATTGCCGCGGTCGCCGCGATCGCGGCCAGGCTGAGGTCGATAGCCGCGGGATCTACCTTGGCCGGGCTCATGGCGTCCAGCAGGCTTGAATAGGCCACAGCCTCGGCCTCGGTGAACTGCGGCTGCGCCGCGTTCAGCCGTTTCTTAAGTTCCAGGGCAAACTGTCGTCGCTGTACGGCGCTCAGGGCCGCCAGCCCCTGGCTGATCTGGCTGCGTTGGAGCTGTCGTTCCGCGGCCTTGCCGATAAACATGCCGCTGAAGGGGATCGCGGCCAGCCCCTCCAGGATGTCCTGTGGCGCGATGGCAACGCGGGCGCCGCGCGCAATGAAGACGTTCCGGCGCACCTGCACCAGCGCGCCGCCCTGGATGGCCAGGATGGGATCCTGGCCGCCGCGCTGATTCGCCAACCAGCACCCCTCGATGATCACCTCTCGGCACTCCTTGAGGGTGAGGGCCGTCGTGCCGACCCCCTCCAGGAGGACATCTTGCAGGTGGAACAGGTTCATGCCGGAGAGCGTCCAGGGCTGCCACTGAACCGGGAGCGCCTTGCCGCAGCCGCGCACGGTCAGGCTGTAGGGCAGGTCGCCGCCGCCCAGGTCCAGCCGATCGACCACACCGCCGTCCTTCGTGACCTCCAGGCAGATTTCGATGTTCTGTTGCCCGGCCTCTACGAGACTACGGATGACCTGGCTCATCTGCTCCGGCGCGACGGTCACGCAGCAGCCCCCGCCGCGACCCTCGCCGACCGTGACCAGGCTGGCGTTGAACTCGACAGCCTGCGGCTCCGTAGGGCCGTACCCGCTCGGGACATCGGTGAGCTTGGCGGTGACGAACTGCGCGCCGGCCTGCGCGCTCGCGCTGATGCGCCAGAAACACGTCGCCAGCCCGTCGGCTTTGGTCTTGACGGTCAGCGTATCAGGGGCCGGCGTCGGGAAGGGGAGCGTCTCGGCTAACTGGCTACCCGTCGTGGCCATGAAAGTGACTTCCGCGCCCTCCAGCGGCCCACACGAACCGACGACCTGCACCTGGATGGGCCGCGCCAGCGTGATATGCGTGCCCCCCTGGCCGGGCAGCAGCAGGCCGACCTGGCCTGCGCCGCCGACATAGGCCAGATGCGCCAGCGTCGCCAGCCGATCCAGCGCATCTTCGACCGTGTGGGCGGATGCCAGGTTCGTGCAGCCGGCGTTCGGGTAGTAGGCGATCTCTGACGCCTTGCCCAACTGCGCGTTGAACAGGATGGCGCGCGGGACGAGCCGCTTGTCGCCGGGCACGCTGACCAGGCTGGCCTCGACGCGCTGGGTCGGGTCGCCGTCGAACAGCTTCCAGAAGCACTCGGCCACGCCGTCCGGGCCGGTGGCCAGGACGATGTCCGCGGCCTGCGCGGGCGGCGCGGCGCTGAGGTCGGCGGGGTTGGCCTTCAGGTCGCCGCCGTTCAGCGCGCGGAAGCGCACCTCCGCCCCTTCAACCGGGTCGGTCGAGCCGAGCACCTGCACCCGCAGCGGCAGGTCCAGCGGCAGG
>MWBF01000462.1 GCA_002068935.1 Chloroflexi bacterium ADurb.Bin325 | reverse complement strand
TGGCCGAGCCGGGCCTCGACCGGCTCGTGCGCGCCAGCCATCGCCTGTTGGATCTGATCACCTTCTTCACCATCACCGGCGGCAAGGAGGCGCGCGCCTGGACGCTGCGCCGCGGGCAGACCGCCATCGAGGCCGCGGGCCTGATCCACACCGACATCCAGCGCGGCTTCATCCGCGCTGAGGTCGCGCCGCAGGTCGCCATCATCGCGGCCGGCGGGCTGGCCGGCGCGCGCGCCCGCGGCCAGGCGCGACTGGAGGGCCGCGAGTACGTCGTGCAGGACGGCGACGTCATCCACTTCCGATTCAACGTCTGATCCTTGGTTGCAGCGGGATGGTCTACGGTCATCCCGCCGCAACACACCACTGAGAGGGACTCATGCCTCAAGTCGTCTTCATCATGACCGACACGCAGCGCAAGGACATGGTCAACTGCTATGCGGAGACGGGCCTGCGCACCCCTGCGCTGGATCGGCTCGCCAGCGAGGGCGTGCGCTTCGAGCACGCCTACACCTGCCAGCCCGTGTGCGGCCCGGCCCGCTCCGCGCTGTTCACCGGCGTCTACCCGCACCTCAACGGCGGCTGGGCCAACTCGCTGGCGCCCGGCGCCAACATCCGCACGCTCGGCCAGCGGGTCACGGATCACGGCATCCCCGCGGCCTATATCGGCAAGTGGCACCTGGACGGCAGCGACTATTTCGGGCTGGGTCGCGCCCCCGCGGGCTGGGATCCGGCCTACTGGTACGACATGCGCAACTATCTGGAGGAGCTGACGCCGGAAGAGCGCGTGGCCTCCCGCTCGCCTGCGCTCAACCGCGACCCCGGCCTGACCGCGGAATTCACCTATGGCCGGCGCTGCTCCGACCGGGCGATCCGCTATCTGGAGCAACACGCCGGGGGCGACTTTCTGCTCGTCCTCTCTTATGACGAGCCGCACCACCCCTACGTCTGTCCCCGGCCCTTCTCCGAGATGTACCGCGATTACCGGTTCCCGAAGCGCCCCAACGTGTGGGACACGCTGGCGGACAAGCCCGCGCACCACCGGGCCTGGGCCGGCGCGGCGGTGGACAGCGACCGCACCGCGTTCGAGATCGTGCACCCCGATTACTTCGGCTGCAACAGCTTCGTCGATGACGAGATCGGCCGCGTGCTTGCCGCGGTGGATCGCTATGCGCCCGATGCGCTCGTCATCTACACCTCGGATCACGGCGACCTGCTCGGCTCGCACTGTCTGACAAGCAAAGGCCCGGCCATGTACGAGGAGGTCGTCAACATGCCCTTCATCGTCCGCTGGCCCGGCCACGCGCCCGCGGGCGTCGTCTCGCAGGCGCTCGTCTCGCACATCGACGTGACCCCGACCATCCTGGATGCGCTCGGCATCCCGCCGTCCAAGGCCCTCCACGGCCGCAGCCTCGCGGCGACGCTGCGCGACCCCGGCCGGCCGGCCGCGGAGGCCGTGTTCATGGAGTTCGGCCGCTACGAGGTCGATCACGACGGGTTCGGCGGCTTCCAGCCGGTGCGCGCCTGCCGCACGGAGCGCTACAAGCTGGTCATCAACCTGCTGACGACCGACGAGCTGTACGACCTGCAAGCCGACCCCTACGAGATGCGCAACCTGATCGCAGACCCCGGCTATGCGGCGGTGCGCGGCCAGCTCCACGACCGGCTGCTCGACTGGATGAACGAGACGCGCGACCCCTTCCGCGGCTACTACTGGGAGCGCCGGCCCTGGCGCACGGATGCGCGGCCCGCGACCTGGGATTACACGCTGATGACGCGGCAGCGCGAGGAGGAGGAATACGAGCCGCGGCAGCTCGACTACGTGACCGGGCTGGTGATGCACGCGGCAACGCGGCGCAAGGGCACGTAAGAGCCGTCCGCGGGCGTATCCTGCTCCCACTGCGCGAGCACCCTTCGACTTGGCCTTGCGCCGTTGCCGGCGGCGTGTCGTTGATCCACTCAGGCTGCTCCGAGCCATTGGGCATCGCTCGGACGGCGGGGCTACGATTTGCCCTTCCGCCGAGACCATGCTATGATGGCGGCATGTCGAAACGCAGCGTCACCTCATCCTTCGTCGTCCATCACCAGCCGCTCCACGCTTAGGAGACTGCTGGCGGTCGATGGCGCGCTGCGCAACGGTGGTTTTCCTGGCGTGGAACTGTGACGGTTCCACGCCTTTTTTGTCGCCCTGAGCGTCCGCTCGGTGTGGGTTCGGAAGGAGACAGGAACATGGCGCCGAAGGTCGAGCCGCGCGTGCCTCGCGGGATGCGCGATATCCTGCCGGAGCAGATGGTGCGCCGGCAGTATGTCATGGATGTGGTTCGCGATGTGTTTG
>MWBF01000461.1 GCA_002068935.1 Chloroflexi bacterium ADurb.Bin325 | reverse complement strand
GGCGATGGCCTGTAGCTCCGCCATGCGGCAGGGGGCCCCGCGCATGTGGACGGCCATGATCGCGCGGGTGTACGGCGTGATCTTGCGCTCGACATCCGCGGGGTCGAGGGTCAGCGACTCGTCCACCTCGGCCACGACCGGCACGCCGCCGACCGCCAGCGCCGCGGACGCGGATGCGATCCAGGTGTAGGCGGGCACGATGACCTCGTCGCCCGGCCCGACGCCGATGCCCTGCAGCCCGCAGATGAGCGCGGCGGTGCCGGAGGTCACGGCCAGGCTGTGCCGCGCGCCGTGATGTGCGGCGAAGGCGGCCTCCAACTCATCCGCCAGCGAGGGGCCGGGCTGCGGCCCATAATAGCGGAACAGCCGTCTGGTGCGGAGCACCTCGAGGACGATGTCCTCCTCCTCCTGCCCGATGCTCATGCCGCCGGGGTACATCGGGGGGAAGCCCTGGCGGCGCGCGGGCGTCCCGCCGTGGATTGCGAGCTTGCGTTGCGTCATTGTCAACCAACTCCCTGTGGAATCAAAGCAGGCCGGCCAGCAACTTCTCCGCGTTGCGGTGGCAGATGTTGTGGCGATCGTCGTCGGTGATGTGCGCGGAGAGCAGCGCGCCCACCGCATGGTGCGGGTCGAACCAGGGCAGGTCGGTGCCGAAGAGCAGTCGCTCCGACCCGGCCTCGCCGCACAGCAGCTCCAGGCTGCCCCGGTCATCGAAGACCGCGGTCAGCTCCAGATAGAGGTGCGGGAACTCCCGCGCGAGCGCGGCCGCGGCCTGCCAGTCGTCGTGGAGCGAGTGGCCGAGCAGGAAGCGGCAGTTGGGGTGGCGTTCCGCGACCTTGCGCACCTCGGCCGCGCCGTCGAACGGGCTGCCCGCCCAGGTGTGCATCAGCACCGGCAGGCCGCGGCGATCCGCATATTCGAGCGCGGGCCGGTAGCCGGCGTCGCTCAACGGGACGCGGTGATAATCAGACAGGAACTTGAAGCCGATGAAGACATCGCGGTGCGCCTCGAACGCGGCAATGTCCGCCTCGGCCTGCGCGGGGTGGTTCGGGTTGATGACGCAATAGGCGCGCAGCCGGTCGGGATGGCGGCGGACGGCCTCGATGCTGGCCCGGTTGCCGATGTCGGGCGCAAAGAGCGCCAGGTGGTGCGAGAAGACCAGCAGCCGGACGCCGCACTCGTCCATCGTGCGCAACATGTCCGGCGCATCGGGCCGCGGGAAATAGATGGAGTGCCACGCGCCCATGTGGCCGTGCATGTCGTAGATGGGGCAGGCGGCCGCGCGGCCGTGCGCCCAGAACTCGCGCGCCAGTGCGGAATCGGAGAGCATGTCACGCCTCGTTAGGAAGAAGGTTTGTAGTAGGCGCTTCAGCGCCGGGCACTAAAGTGCCTACTACGAACCACGTTTACCATGCCAACAGGCGTTCCAGGTTGCCCGCGGCGATGGCCTGCTTTGCCGCGTCCGGGATCTGCGCATGGCGCAGCGCCAGCATCATGCCGCCCATGTACGACTCCGGGAAGCCGCTGCCGAACAGGATGCGCTCCGCGCCGTGATCCGCGACGAGCGCCTCGATGCCGCCGTCGAGCATATACTGCGACAGCTCGACGTGCACGTTGGGGTAGCGGGCGAGCAGCGGCCGGAAGAGCCGGTCCGCGCCCCAGGGCCCGTGGTCGCAGATGACGCAGGTCAGGGCCGGGAACTCGGCCAGCAGCGCATAGATGGCGTTCCACTCGACCCCGCGGCGCAGCGAGAGGAACAGCGGGATGCGGCGCTCGCTCAGCGCGGCCAGCCAGTCGCCCATCGCGACTTCGTTGAGCAGGTATTTGTGGGACGTCGGAAAGACGCGCAGCGCGGCCACGCGCGCCGCGGCCATGGCCGCAAAGAAGTCGGCCGGCGGCGGAAACTCGCGCGCGCAGTTGGGCAGGATGGTCCAGCAGCCGACCAGCCGGTCGTGCGGGCGGATCGCCTCGGCCAGCAGCGCGTTGCCGGCCCACGGCGACGCGTCGTGCTGGGCGATGTGCCAGGCCAGCGCCCGCGCGACGCCCGCGCGATCCATCTCCGCGAGCAGGCCGTCCGCGGTCGGGACGGCCGCGACCGACCTGCCGGACGGCAGGCCGAAGAAGGTGTTGCAGTCGAAGAAACGCAAGGCTTGCAGGTCTGTCATGCACCCCATCCCACGAATCAGCGCGTGGGCGCATTCTACCATGCGAACGGGTGCAGGGGTAATCTGCAACCCTCGTCGGGTCGTATGGGGCCGCGCTAATACTACAACGACGGATGAGCTACGTGCAACAACGTTGGTCTTCTGCGATGATCTGGCTTACACGCCGTCTGGCCG
>MWBF01000460.1 GCA_002068935.1 Chloroflexi bacterium ADurb.Bin325 | reverse complement strand
GCGCGCGCGGCTTCCTCAGCCGCGGCAGGCCGGCGCTGGGCCAGCCGCAAGACCGCCTCGGCCAGGTGGATGTGCGGGTCCTGCGGCGCGACGCCGAACGCCGCGGCGATCTGCACGCGCGCCTCGTTGACCCGGCCCAGCACGGCCAGCAGCTCGGCCAGGTTGCAGCGGGGCGCGGGCTCCAGCGGCAGCAGCTCGATGACGCGCTCGTAGACGGGCACGGCGTCCTCCTTGCGCCCCACGCGCCAGAGCGTGTTGGCGAGCGCCCAGAGGATGCGCGGCTCGTCCGGCGCGAGCCACGCGGCGCGCTCGAAGGCGTCCAGCGCCGCGCGGTCCTTGCCCGCGCGCAGCAGCGCCTGGCCGCGCGCGGCCTCGTCCAGCCCGATGCGCGGGTCGAGCGGCTGGCTCATGGCTCCTTGTCTCCGATCAGGCGCGCGCCGCGCATGTCGTCCTTGCCAGGCGCGAGGATCACGCCGCCGCCGCCCGCGCCGGTGGCCTCGGTCAGGGGCGTCTCGGGGCCGGGCCGCGGGCCGCTCTTCTCCAGCAGGCTCAGATACCCGCGCAGCGTCTCGCCCTCGACCACGGTCAGCCCGTAGCGTTCACCGTGGGCCAGCAGGAAGCGGCTGATGTCGGCGAGGAAGGCCCGGCGCAGCGCGGGCAGGCCCGCAAAGCGCGTCCAGTCGAGCGTCACGTTCTCCTGCAAGAACACCTGGCCCGCGGGCGTGCGGTTGGCCGCGCTGGCATAGCCGAAGATGGGCTTCTCGGTGCGCCGCGCCCACCAGACCTCCAGGCCGACCGGCGCGCTGATGTCGGGGCCGATGACGACGACGAAGAGGTGACATTCCGCAACCGAATCCACGTCGGGCGTGCGCTTGATGATCCAGCCCACGTTGACCGGCAGCTCGGCCAGCGCCCGGCCCAGCAGCTCGCGCGCCGGGTCCTCGTGCGGGCCTGCGCTGATGAACAGGCGTACCTGTGTTGCCATAGGGGAAGAATCCTCGTTGAGCAAGCTATCCGCAGTAACCGGGGACATTATAGCATATTTGGCGGTTTCGAAATCACAATCCACAACCCGCAAGAGGCGAACCACTGCCTCGCGTGCCCGCGCGAGCTGCTCTGAGCGCCGACGGGCGGCCAGGGCGGGCTGTATGAACAGCCCGTCATGCTGCGCTGCGCTGCGTTTCACGTCTTTTTCATGATCCGCCGCCATCCTGCATGATGGCGCAGCATGTGCGCGCGCCGGTCGACCGGCGCAGCTTTCCCCTCGGAGGATTCGATGTCCCTGCCTCATCTGTGGCGCGGCCGGCGCGGCCTGCTGTCGGCCGGCCTGACGCTCCTGCTGCTGCTGGCAGCCCTGAGCCCGCTTCTTGTCCGCGCGGATGCCCGCACGGCCTCGTCCGGCCGGGCTGTCGCGGCCGCGGATAACTCGAACGGCTGGGAGCGCGTGTTCGCGGCGCCCGCCTATCCCAACGGCGCGCCGTTTCACTTCTACGGGATGACCTTCGTGAACCGTCAGGTGGGCTTTGCCTATGGCGGCGACGAGTGGACCGGCTCGGCCGGCCCCGGCCGCATCTATCGCACGCGCGACGGCGGCAAGACCTGGACGCTCGTCCTGTCGAGCGGCGGCTGGAAGATCGGCATGGCGTGCGCGGATGAGCAGAACTGCTGGGCGGGCGGCAAGCAGGGCCGGGTCGACCGCACGACCGACGGCGGCGACAACTGGACGCAGGTCAGGACCTACACCTGGGTGGGCATGGGCGACACGCCGCCCAACCCGCAGCCGACGCCGACCCCCTTCGTCGCCTGGATCCGCTCCGCGGGCATCACGACCGACGGCTCCACCGTGCTTTTCGGCGCGACCGACAACACCATCCTGCGCTCGACGGACGGCGAGAACTTCTATAACTACTGGCCGCCGTTGAACTGGTGGATCGCCGCCTGGTCCGTCACCTGTCCCACGGCCAACATCTGCTACGCCGGACAGATCAACCGGTTGATCCTCAAGTCGACGAACGCGGGCGTGAAATGGGAGATGCCCGCGTATGTCGGCCCGCCGGAGAACCACGATCACTGTCTGACCGCGGAGTTCCCTAACCCCGACCCCTCGGAGGCAGGCGTGCAGCGGCGCTACTACGGGCTGTCGTTTCTCGATGAGAAATACGGCTGGGCCGTGGGCAGTTGCGGCTCGCTCTTCCGCACCGTCAACGGCGCGCTCGGCTGGCAGGCGCAGAACGGCAACATCTCGCCCCAGACGCAATTCCGCCGCGTGCAGGCGCTCAGCCGCACCAGCGCGATCGCGGTCGGCGGGACCGAGCCGAATCCGCAGGATCCCAGCCTGGCGAC
>MWBF01000459.1 GCA_002068935.1 Chloroflexi bacterium ADurb.Bin325 | reverse complement strand
CCTGCTCGCCATCCTGAACGAGCCGGCGCCCGACCTGCGCGCCTCGCCCACCCCTGTCCCGGCCGCGGACGCGCAGGCGACGCCCACGCCCGCGCCGGCCAAGAGCCCGACCCCCAGCCCCACCCCGTTGCCGATCATGGCGATCCCGGAGCGCCAGCCGTGGATCATGCCGCGCGCCGAGATCGAGAAGAAAATCGAGGACGGCCTGCTGGGCGGCGCATATCGGCCCGTCGTCATCGCCCGTTATATCAAGGAGGCGACCGCCTTCCGCATCGCGGAGGACGCCGCTAACCTCGAAGGGGTGCAGATCACGTTGCAGCCCATCCGCGACTATCCGAGCGGCGCGCTCACCGCGCACATCATCGGCTACATGGGCCACATCCCGGAGGGGCTGCTCGACGATTACGTCGCCGAGGGCTATCAGCGCGACGAACAGATCGGCCTCACCGCGCTGGAGACCTGGTTCGAGAAGGAGCTGCGCGGGCAGCCGGGCCACCAGACCATCGAGGTCGATGTGCATGGCCGGCGCATCCGCACGGTGGGCGAGACGACGCCGGCGCAACCGGGCTACAACCTGGTGTTGAGCCTGGATCTGGAGCTCCAGGCCGCGGCCACGCAGGCGCTGCAAGAGGCCTTCGACGCATCCTCCGGCTTCACCAAGGCCACCCAGGGCGCAGTGATCGCGCTCGACCCGCGTAACGGGCAGGTGCGCGCGCTGGTCAGCCTGCCCAACTACGACAATAACCTCTTCGTCAAGGGCATCACCGACGAGGCCTGGGAGGCGCTGACCACCGACCCCGACCTGCCGCTCTTCGACCGGGCGGTGGGCGGCCAATATCCGCCCGGCTCGGTCTTCAAGATCGTCGTCGCATCCGGCGGGCTGGCGGAGGGGGTCATCAACGCGCGCACGCTCCTCGGCGACGGCTTCGACGGCCGCAACGACGGCATCATCTGGCTGCCCAACCAGTATTTTCCCTGGGACCGCTCGCTGGCGACGCCGTTCTACTCTTGGATCTGGAAGTACGGGCGGGGGCACGGCTTCGTCAGCGTGCGCGACGCGCTCGCGGTCTCCGACGACATCTTCTTCTACGAGCTGGGGGGCGGCTACCCCGACCGCTTCGACGGGCTGGGCTCCAAGCGGGTCGGCCAGTATGCGCGCACCTTCGGGCTGGGCGCGGTCACCGGCATCGAGCTGCCGGGCGAGGTGCGCGGGCTGGTCCCCGACTCCAAATGGAAGCGCCTGAACTATGCGGAGAACTGGCTGACCGGCGACACCTACAACATGAGCATCGGCCAGGGCTATATTCTGGCGACCCCGTTGCAGATGGCGAACGCCACCGCGGCCGTCGCCAACCGCGGCAAGCTCTGGCGGCCCCAACTGGTCGACTACATGACCGATTCGACGGGCCAGGTGGTCCGGCCGTTCGAGCCGCACCTCATTCGCGAGATGCCGGTAGCGCCGGAGCTGCTGGATATCGTGCGCGAGGGCATGTACGGCGCGATCAACTGGCCGCAGGGCACGGCCACCCGCGTCAAGGTGCCGGGGGTGGTCATCGCGGGCAAGACCGGCACCGCCGAGTATGCACGCGACGAGGACAAGGACGGCTTGCCCGACCGCGACAAGGACGGCAACCTGCCGACGCACGCCTGGTTCACGGCCTTTGCGCCCTATGTCGAGCCGGAGATCGTCGTGACGGTCTTCGTGGCCAACGGCGGCGAAGGCTCGGCGGTCGCCGCGCCCATCGCGCAGAAGGTGCTACAGGCCTATTTCGACATCCAGGCGCGGCTGGATGCGCAGGCCGCCGAAGAGGCCGCGGCCGCCCTGACAGAGGTGCAACCGTAGCTTATGCGACTCGTCTTCAACCGCCGCTTCGACTACGTGCTGCTCGCCCTGGTGCTCAGCCTGAGCGTGTTCGGCGTGCTGATGATCGCGAGCGCGCTGGCCGGCAACCAGGTGCTCAGCTCCTGGCCGTGGCGTCAGGCCGCGTTCCTGGGCTTCGGCCTCGTCCTGCTCTTCCTGGCCGCGGCCGTGGATTATCGCCTGCTGACCAGCCTGGCCTTCCCCGCCTACTTCGTCATGCTGGCGATCCTGGCCGCCATCGCCGTGGTCGGCACCGCCTCCGGCGGCGCGCAGCGGTGGTTCGAGCTGGGCGAGTTCCTGTTCCAGCCCTCCGAGCTCATCAAGGTGGTGCTCATCATCGCGCTCGCGCATTACCTGTCGAGCCGCGAAGAGAAGATGGAGAGCATCCTGACGCCCATCGGCGCGCTGCTGATCATCGCGCCGCCCGTCGTGCTGATCTATCTACAGCCGAACCTGAGCACCGCGCTCTCCGTGGTCGCCATCGGCGGGGTGATGCTGCTGATGAGCGGCCT
>MWBF01000458.1 GCA_002068935.1 Chloroflexi bacterium ADurb.Bin325 | reverse complement strand
GGCCGGCCGGACGAGCCGCCGGCGCGCGGCGACCGCGCCGGCCAGTTCAAGCCCGGCGACCGCGTCGACCACGGCCTGTTCGGGCAGGGCATCGTCATCAAGTCCGAGCCGACCGTAGACGACGAGGAGGTCACGGTGGCGTTTGCGGGAAAGGGGACGAAGACCCTGCTGGCCGGGTTTGCCCGGCTGCGCAAGCTGTCGTAGGCGGGACGCGGGCGGGCCTTCCGGGCATTGAGAATCCTGGAACGCCCCGACTTTCCATTTCACGCGAGATTGGGTAAGATACAGGCCACGCGTAGGTCAGTCTCCCAGGAGTACCCAAGATGCGCCATTCTGTTACTCTCCCTCGCCCGGCGCGCGGCCTGCTCATCGGCCTCGCGCTCTGTCTGCTGCTCGTCCCCCTGGCTGGCTGCGGCCGCGCCGAGCCGCCGCCCGAACCGGTCGAGATCACCTTCCGCCACCCCGACAAGGATCAGAAGTTTTACCAGAATGCGCTGGCCGGGTTCAACGAGAAGTACCCGTACATCACGGTCAAGCTGGCCACGTCGGGGTCGACCGCCGACTGCTTCGTGGATGAGTCCTACGATCTGATGGGTCTGGTGAACGGCGAGAAGATCGTCAACCTCAACCCGTTCCTGGATCAGCACGAGGACTTCGACAAGAGCGACTTCGTGCCCGGCATCCTCGACATCTTCACCACCGAGAACAAGCTGTGGGCCGTGCCCGCGGGCTTCAACCCGGCGGTCATGTACTACAACCAGGATCTGTTCGACCGCTACGGTGTGGCCTATCCCACGGCCGGCTGGACGCTGGACGACTTCCTGGCCGCGGCGATGGCCATCCGCGACCCGGAGAACAACATCTTCGGCTATGCCAGCCCGCCGGCGGCGGATGTCCCCGATGCCCTGATGTTTCTCTACAGCCGGGGCGGCCGCATCCTCGATGACCTGCAAAACCCCACGCGGGTGACGCTGGACGATCCCGCGACGATCGCGGCGCTGGACTGGTACGTCCGGCTCATCAACGACTACAACGTCGCGCCCACCCAGGAGCAGATCCGCACGACCTTTGGCACCGACAACCGCTCGGTCTACCGCGGCATCCTGCAGAACCAGGTCGGCATGTGGATCGGCTGGTTCCAGGATCGCGGCGGGCTGACGTGGAACATCGAGTGGCCGATGAAGTGGGGCGTGGTCCCGCTGCCGCGCGGTGACGTGGCGGTCACGATGGCGTTTGCGGAGGGCTACTTCATCTCCGCGAGCTCGCCCAGCCCCGAGGCCTGCTGGCAGTGGATCTCCTATCTGTCGCGCCAGGCCACGGCGAGCATGGCGCCCCCGCGACGGTCGCTGATCGAGTCGGAGGCCTACGAGCGGTCGGTGGGCCGCGAGGCCGCGGCCACCGCGCGCTCGGCCGTCGAGAACGTGATCCTGGTCTCGGCGGAGCTGGCCGAGTATGAGGACGTGCTCCAGATCTTCTACATGGCGCTGCTCGGCGTGCTGGACGGCCAGCTCACCGCCGGCGAGGCGCTGACCTTTGCGCAACAGGAATGGGATGCGCGGGCGATCAGGTGACCCGGCCAAGCCGAATAACTCGCTCCGTTTTTGAACGGGCTTCAACTCAACCGAAGGACACACGATGAACGACGATATTCTTTCGCAGCTGGTCGCCCTGTCCAACGCCCTGGGCCGGCCGGAAAACGACTATGTCATCCTGGGCGAGGGCAACACCTCGGCGCGGGCCGACGCCGAGACGTTCTGGGTCAAGGCCAGCGGCACCGAACTGCGCACCATCACGACCGAGGGCTTTGTGCGCTGCTCGTTCGAGCGGGTGAAGGCGCTGATGGATCAGCCCGGCCTGACGGATCAGCAGGTCAAGGAGGGCATGACCGCGGCGCGGGTGGATCCCGCCGCGACCAGGCACCCCTCCGTCGAGACGCTGCTGCACGCGCTGGCGCTGAGCCTGCCGAACGTCAACTTCGTCGGGCATACCCACGCCACCGCGGTGAACATGCTCACCTGCTCCGTCGGCTTCGAGCAGGCGTACGCCGGGCGGCTCTTCCCCGACGAGATCGTGCTCTGCGGCCCCGCGCCCGTGCTCGTGCCCTACACCGACCCCGGCGTGCCGCTGGCGCGCGAGGTGTGGGCGCGCATCCAGGCCTATATCGCGGAGTGGGGCGAGCAGCCGAAGGTCATCCTGATCCAAAACCACGGCCTGATCGTGCTGGGCAAGACGCCCCAGCAGGTGCTCGATGTCACCGCGATGGCGGTCAAGACCGCGCGCATCCTGCTGGGCACGTTTGCCGCGGGCGGGCCGCGCTTTATGACCGCGCACGACGTCAGCCGCATCCACACGCGGCCGGATGAGCTGTACCGGCAGCAG
>MWBF01000457.1 GCA_002068935.1 Chloroflexi bacterium ADurb.Bin325 | reverse complement strand
AAATCCTGTGAATCCTGTAAATCCTGTCCAAAACCTACACCCACCCCTGGAGCTCGGCGAGCAGGCGTGTGTACTCGATGAACGTGGGCCAGGAGATGTCCGGCGGCACGCCGTGGTCGCAGCTTGGGATGAACCCGCCATCGCGCAGGACGGGCACGAGGCGCATGACCTCGTCGCGCATCACCGCGCCGCCCGTCGCGATGCACCGCTTATCGACGCTGCCGTGATAGGCCATCTGACGGCCGAACTGTCGCCGGAACTCGACCAGGTCATTGCCCGCGGCGACTTCGATGGGGTTGCACGACTTGATGCCCGACTCGATCCAGATGGGGATCAGGTGCGCGATATACCCGTCGGAATCCATGTCTATGAACCCGTCGCCGTAGGACTTGAGCAGGTCGATCCAGCTCAGGTAGGCGGGCTGGAGGAAGCGTCGGGTCATGGCCGGGGAGATCATGCTGTGCGCCTTGTAGGCCATGTCCTCGGACACGTAGAGCACGTCCAGCCGCACCCGGCGCAAGATCTGCTCCAGCACGGTCATGACATAAGTGCGCCAGAACTCGGCCATGTCCGTGACGAACTGCGGGTCGTCGATCATCAGGGCGCACAGGCCCTCCATGCCGACCCATTCGCGCATCTGCCAGAACGGGCCGTTGACCGACAGCGTGACCGCCTTGCCCGAGGCTTCGGCGGCCGCGGCGCGCTCCCAGAACTCCGGCGTCAGCCGCGTCGGGTCTGCCGGGTCGTAGCGCCAGCGGATCTTCTCCTCCCAGTCCGCACGGCTCTCGACCGGCCAGCGGTGCCACTTGCGCGTCACGAAATCTTTCGCGCTGCGAATGTACGTGTAATCGTAGACATCGGAGATCTCCGTGATCGCGCCCATCCAGTCGAGGACGATGTAGTGGCCGTCCCGGTGCTCCAGCACCTTCTCCTCGAAGGTCGGGATCATGCGAAAGGCCTCGGGCAGGCTGTGGGTGGCGTCGAACGCCTCCCGTGGCACGCCGACCGCCTCCGTCAGCGCGTCCAGCCAGTATACGTCCTCCGGCAGCCCCTGCCTGTGCCATGCTGCCAGCGTCGACTCGCGCGGCCCTCCCGGCGACAATGGCACGCGGTCGGGCTTGCCAAACAACAATGTCTCCAGATAGCGTTCACGTGCGTTCATGGCCCCGTCTTTTATTTTTCTGTCTTCGATTTTCAATCGTACCAATACGCCGGCAGCGCATCGCGCTGCGCGTCGAGCAGCTCGGCGATGCAGGCGTCGGCATCCGCGATGTTGTTGCAGATGGGGTCGGTGAGCAGCGCGCGGCGCAGGATCGCCCGGTCGCCGGTGACCGCGGCCTCCGCGGTCAGCTCGTGCGTGTCGATGATCTGCTGCTCCAGCGCGAGCGCGCCGCGCGGGAACGCGCCGATGGCGAGCGGCCGCGGCCCGTTCATGTCCACATGACAGCGCGCCTCCAGCACCGCGTCGTCCGGCAGGTTTGTCACCGCGCCGCGGTTCGGCGTGTTGATGAAGAAGGCCTTGCCCAGCCCGCCCCACATCGACTCGATGATGTCGGTCGCGTGATCGTCGTGCACCGTGCTCAGGAACTCCTCGACGCTGGCCGCGCCGGATGCATAGTCCTCGGTCTTGCGCCAGGCCTCGGCCATCACGCGCGCGCGCTCGTCCGCGTCGAACAGCGTGAGCGGCTCCGGGCTGACCGGCGCGACGCCGTACCCCTGGAAGAAGGGGACGTACTCCTTGGTATGGCCGATCGTGTCGGGGTAGACGCCGTAGAGGTCGAAGAGCTGTAGCGCGTAGGTGCTGTTGTAGCGCTCCTTGGAGTGCTGCTGCGGATGCTGCGCCTCCTTTGCCGCGCGCTGCGCGATCACCTCGCGGAGCCGCGGCATCAGATCCTGGCCGTCATAGCTGCAACGCAGGATGAAGGTCGCATGGTTGACGCCGCCGATGGCCAGGTCGAGCCGCGCCTGCACGTCCGGCGGGACGGCGGTCGCGTCGGCCGGCAGGATGCCCAGCGCCTTGCACCAGCCCAGCGTGCAGTAGGGCTCGTGGTGGCCGTCGCACAGCGCAAACGACTTCACCTCGGGCGCATAGCGCTGCAACGCGGTGCCCAGGACGGTGGTCGGGTTGACGAAGTTGATGAGCCAGGCGTGGGGCGCCAGCTCGTGGACGTCGCGCGCCATCGCCAGCACGTGAGGCGTCTCGCGCAGCGCACGGAAGATGCCGCCCGGCCCGATGGTGTCCGAGCTGCACATGCGGATGCCGTGTTTTGCCGCGATACGCGTGTCCAGCCCGCGGAAGTGGGCGTTGCGGTCGGAGAAGGTGAGGACGACGAAGTCGGAGTCGGCCAGCACCGCGCGGCGGTCGGTCGAGCCGATGACCTTTACATT
>MWBF01000456.1 GCA_002068935.1 Chloroflexi bacterium ADurb.Bin325 | reverse complement strand
CGCGTGCTTGAAATACCAGATGTTCCAGGCGAAGGTGGATTCATCGAAGGCCCAGGTCGCGGTGCCCGGCAGGCGACTGCTGAGGTGCGCGGCCAGCGGCCAGGTCAGGATCAGGGTCAACAGCACGAACAGCCCCAGGGCCCAGACGGCAGGATACGGGGAGGTGCGGCGCACCTGTGAGCCGGGTTGCGCCGTGCCGCTGGGGGAAGGGGTCTCGGAGCTGCGCATGGCCGCATGATAGCATACGCGGCGCGAACGGGCAAAGCTTTGCGCCGAAGGATGCTCCGATGGTCCAGGGGCCAGGGCACCCCTGCGCAGGCTGGCCCCCACCCTGGCCCTTCCCCGCTGCGCAGGGGAGGGAGGCGTCCGACGTAAAACCCCTTCCCCCGTCGGGACGGGGGAAGGGGCTGGGGATGGGGGCCGCCGCGCTAGGGCTGCGCCTGGGCCATGGCCTGCGCCTGGTCGTCGCCCACGATCAGGCCGATGTCCATCTGGTCGGAGGGCGGCTCGGAGCGAATACGCGCCGGCGGGATGTTGAACCGCTGGACCAGCGCCTCTACCGTGGCCGGGGCCGCATCGCCGTAGGTCACGAGCCACGTCTCGGCGTAGTCTGCGCGATCCGCGTTGCCGACGGTCACGACGTTATAGCCGTTCGTCACGAGCATGGCCTGGGTCTTGGCGGCCAGCCCCTTCTCCTGCGTGCCGTTGAGAACGGTGATGCGCGCGGCCTCGTCCAGGATGACCTGGCGGGCGCTCTCCTCGGGCGAGGGGCCGACGGCCTCATCCGCAAAGATGGCCGCGGCCGCCGCGCGGATCTTGTTCAGATCCGGCACGAGGATGTACCCCAGCTTGGGGTCGTTCGGGATGACCTGGCCCATCTTCGAGTCGATGACGATGCGGGTGACGTTCGCCAGATCCGCCTGCTCGACCGTGCGGGCCAGGGCAATGGCCTTGTCGATCGGCATGTCGGTCTCGACCGAGTTTGCCATGGCGATCGCCAGCCCCGGCAGCCGCGGCAACAGGGAGGCCATGACGCCCGGCTGCGTCACCTTGTCCTTGATCGCCATGATGACCTGCTGCTGGCGCGCCGCGCGCGCATAATCGCTGCTGCTGTGTCGCGTGCGCGCATATTTGAGCGCGCGTTCGCCGTCCATCGTCTGCAGGCCCGGCAGGAAGTGCACCGGCGGCTCGTAGCCGTAATTGTTGTCGGGATATTTGTCGTCGTAGATCTCCATGGGCACGTCGATCTCCACGCCGCCGATGAGATCGATGATGCCGATGAAGCCCTCGAAGTTGATGCGGACGTAGTAGTCGATCGGATAGCCGATCAGCTCCTTGACCGTATCGCCCAGCAGCGCGGCCCCGCCGCCGGGATAGCCGATGACCTCGCCCGTCGGATAGACCGAGGTGATCTTCATGTCGTTGCTGGAGATGGGCGGCCTGACCTTGAGGTCGCGGGGGATGGAGAGCATCCCCGCGCTGCCCGTCTGCGGGTTAAGGGTCAGCACGATGATGGTGTCGGTGCGCGCGACGCGTTGGCCGGGGCGCGCATCCATTCCCATCAGCAGGACCGTGGTGCGATCCAGCGCGACGGGCTGGGCCTCGGCCGCGCGGCCGCGGGCCGGCAGGAACAGCGCGCCGGAGGCGGTCTCCACGGTCTCGCCGGTGTCGGCCGCGAGACGCACCAGCCTGGGCAGCGCCAGCGGCTCCATCTCCGGCGCCTGCGCGGCCGCAGACTGGCCCCAGGAAAGAAACATATAGGCCACATAGAGAAATGCGGCCACGAAGATCATCAACAGGCTGCCGAGCAACAACCCCGACCAGAGGGAGGCGCGCCCGGCGCGGGCCTCATCTTTGTTTTCCACCGAACTCATAAGGACAAATCATATCCTTCGCGGACGAAATTCAAAAAAAACGCGTGCTGTGTCGCGCTGGACACGCGGCGCCGGCGTCATCCATGCCTGACAGACGACGCCGGCGGCTTCCGGGTTCCAGGGGCAAGATCAGGGCGCGGTCGTCTCGGCAGCGTCTGCCGGGGGGCTGGCCGGGGCAGGGATGTCGATCTTGTACAACTGATCCTGGGTCAGGACATAGAACATCGAACCTGCCTCGTCCAGATACAGGCTCCTCAGGTTGCGGATGATGCCGCCCTCGCGAGTCCGGAACTGGCGCAGGAACACGCCCTCCTTGGTCGCCTCGATGATGCGGCCGTTGCCCGCATCGGCCACATACAGCCGGTCGCCCTCGATGGGCACCACGACGGCCGCGGGCGCGGACAGCTCGCCGGGCAGCCCCTGCCAGACGAAGGAGCGGCCCTGGCCGCCGAAGAACTTGAGCAGCCGGCCGTCGCTGTAGAGCAGCCAGATGTTGCCGTCGATCGCCACCGCTTGCAGGCCGGACAGGTTGATCTGCGTCCCCTCGGCAAAATAAGGCTCCGGCGCGTT
>MWBF01000455.1 GCA_002068935.1 Chloroflexi bacterium ADurb.Bin325 | reverse complement strand
GACGAGAAGCCGGCGCGCCGGCGGCAGCCGCAGCGCAAACCCCGCCGCGATGGCCGCGGCCCAGGCAAACGCCGGCGCATCGACCTTGGCCGCCCAGATGTAATGCACGACCGCCAGGCCCCCCGCGACATAGGCCCACCGGTGCAGCCGCTTCCACGCCCGGCCCAGCCGCCGTTTGGCGGCCGCGGTCGAGGTGGCCGCGAGCAGCAGCAGGATCAGCAGCGCGGCCGCGCCCACGAGGATGTAACGCTTGCCCGCGACGTCCATCCAGAGCAGCGCCGTGTCGAACCCGTAATCCAGGCCGATGAACGCCAGGAAGTGGAGCAGCGCATAGCCGAACGCATATAGCCCCAGCGGCCGCCGCCAGCGCAGCACGGGCGGCCAGCCCGTCAGGATGTGTAGCGGCGTGCAACTCAGCGACGCGGCCAGCAGCCACAGGGCGTAGCGGCCCGTGCGCTGCTCGATCTCCTGGATGGGGTTGGCCGACAGGTTGCCCGCGAGCGCGTCGTATGTCAGCCAGGCCAGCGGCGCGAGCGCGGCCAGGTGCACGAGGAACTGAGAGCGGGCCGGCCGGCGCATCAGAAGTGCTTCCGCAGATCCATCCCCGCATACAAGTCGGCCACCTGCTCCGCATATCCGTTGAACATCAGCGTGGGACGGCGCCCGGTCTCGCCGATGCGGCGCTCGGTCGCCTGCGACCAGCGCGGGTGGTTGACCTCCGGGTTGACGTTGGCGTAGAAGCCGTATTCGTCGCTGGCCGCGATCATCCAGAAGGAGGCCGGCTCGTAGTCGACCAGGTCGATCTTGACGATCGACTTGATGCTCTTGAACCCATATTTCCACGGCACGACCAGGCGCAGCGGCGCGCCGTTCTGCGGCAGGAGCTGCTTGCCGTACAGCCCGACGGACATCAGCGTGAGATCGTTCATCGCCTCGTCCAGCCGCAGCCCCTCGACATAGGGCCACTCGAACCATTCGCTGCGCTGGAGCGGGAACTGGAGCGGGTCCAGCAGGGTCTCGAACCGCACGTACTTTGCGCTGCCCTGCGGCTCGGCAGCCTCCAACAGCTTGCGCAACGGGAAGCCCAGCCAGGGGATGACCATGGACCAGGCCTCCACGCAGCGCAGCCGGTAGATGCGCTCCTCCGGCGGGAACTTGCGGAGGAGATCCTCGATGCCATACGTGCCGGGGCGATTGACCAGCCCGCCGACCTCGACGGTCCACGGCGCGGGCTTGAGGTAGGCGCCCAGGAACGCGGGATCCCCCTTGTCCAGGCCGAACTCGTAGAAGTTGTTGTAGGTGGTCACCGCCTCGTGCGCGGTGAGCGCATCGCCCAGCTCGTCGGTGTCCCGGCTGGCTCGCGGCTCCGAGGTGGCCGCGGGCAGGAGCGAGGCCGGGACGGACGGCGCGGGCGCGTTCGGGTCTGCGGCGGTTGCGTCCGCCGCGGATTCGGCCGCGACGGCCGGCGTCGCGGTGGGCGGGGGCGGCGCGATCGCGGCGCCGCATGCGGACAGCGCCAGCGCGCCCGTCGCCAGGCCGACCCCGCGCATGAACTGTCGCCGGTTCACGTAGACGTGTTCGGGCGTGATCTCCGAGGATGGAATGGCCGGTATCTGAGCCTTTCCCATGGTTGCCTCCAGGTTTTCAGGCGCGACGAGGCCCGGAATTGCTTCTAACGTAACCCTAAATGTTGAAGCGTAGATTGGATAAATATAACAGATAGATTATAAAGTCTGTAATCCAGTCACCGGCGAGGATGTTCGGCGGGCGAATGACACAGGCCCGGCCCCTCGCGGGAACCGGGTCTGCGTCGCGTGAGGCCGGCGCTGTGCGCAGTCCGGGCCGCGTCACTGCGCCAGATATTGTTCAATGGCGTCGAGCGTCTCTGCGCCGTACATGAGCGATGGCCCGCCGCCCATCAGGATGGCGACCCCGATCGTCTCCATCATCTCGGCGCGGCTCGCGCCTGCTTTGATCGCGTCGTGCACGTGGTAGGCGATGCAGCCGTCGCACCGCAGCGCAATCGCGATGCCGAGCGCGATCAGCTCCTTCTCCTTCGACGAGAGCGCGCCGTCGGCCGCGGCTGCGTTGTGCAGTTGGCCGAACGCGGCCATCGTGTCCGGGATTTCTTTGCCCAATTGCGCCACGAGCTTCTGGATGTGCTCGCGATGTTTGGGGTAATGAGTTGCCATTTCTGCCCTCTGTGGCGGTGTAGTCGTCGCATCGATTCGATGAACGCTGGTTGTATTATCCTTCACAAGATCGTTAAGTGCTGTAAGTCACAATACAAAGCATCAGCCCGACCCTGGCGACGCTGCACGCCGGGCTGAAGCATCCAGCCGAAGACTGCCGAACGCCCAGCATCACACCCGCGGCTCCTCCTCTCCTGACGTGCGAGCCGGAGGCTCGCCCAACGTCAGGAGAGGGGGTCAAGCCGGAGCGTCTCGCGGCCGG
>MWBF01000454.1 GCA_002068935.1 Chloroflexi bacterium ADurb.Bin325 | reverse complement strand
CCGGGGAGCAACCGCCCCGCATAGCGCGAGACATACCCGCGCACGTCCGCGGCCGTATCCCACGCCCGGCCGCCATGCGGCTGCGGCCCGTAGCCGCACCGCGCAAAGAACGGCTCCGCGGCAAGCTCGACCGGCACGCCCGCCGCAAACGGGCGGATGCTCCCGCCCGGCACGGCGTAGCGACAGCCCTGCTCGCGCAGCCACGTCTCCGCCCGGTACAGCAGCTCGCGGCCCACGGAGATGCGCTGTAGCTCGGGGGCCACGGCCAGCGCGTCGATCCAGCCGACCTCCGGCGACATCACGGACGGCTCGTCGAGCAGCGCGCTCGCCAGCACGAACCCGGCGGCCCGATCCCCGACCCATGCGAACCAGCCGGCCTGGACGCCGCCGGTGTTGGGCCGCGTGTTGTGGCGCATGGTCGCCTCGGCGATGCTCAGCTCCGGCCCGCACGCCGCATTCCACAGCGCGGTCGCGGTCGCGATCTGCTCGGCCGATGCGAAGTCAAACTCCAGGAGATTCATACCACCTGCCTTCTGTCGCTGCTCGAAGCCTTACCCTGGCTGCCAGGTCATGTCCCGATCCAGCGGGTACCAGGGCCGCGCAAGCCGCTCGAACGTCATCTGCGTCACGTCGCAGTTGGTCGCGCCGGGGGTGAAGGCCAGGATCGAGCGCGGCGCAACCACCGCAAACGGCATGGTCAGATAGCCGCGCTTGAGCACGACCAGCCGGTAATCCAGCGGCTCCAGCCCCAGGCTGCGCAACTGTACCGGATCCTCGAAGCTCAGCCGCGTGGAGGAGAGGATGACATCCACGCCCGCGACGTTGAGCACCGCGATTGGGCCGAGCCGCCGCCGGCCGGGGTGCTGGCGCACGCCGCCGTGATACATCTGCCCGTCCGTCAGCAGCCGCACCTCCCCCGTCACCTCCAGCGGCGTGCCGTGTCGCGTATCGAGCTTGCCGCCCACGCTGAGCGTCACCTGCTGGCCGACGCCCGCGGCCATGCACGCCTGCACCGCGGCCGCGTCCCAGATGCTCGCGATGACCGCGCTGGAGGCGCCCGCGGCGATCAGCTTGCCGAGCAGCAGCGGCACATCGGTCGTGCCGCCCGCGCCGGGGTTGTCGCCGGAGTCGGAGAGGAAGACGGTGGACTCCGGCGCGGCCAGCGCGACCGCGATCGCCTCGTCCACGCCGTACGCCTCCGCGCTGACGCCGAAATCCGCGCGGCGCTCCCAGAAGGTGAGCGCCAGCTCGTCGGCCAGGGCCTGCGCCAGCTCGGGATCGTCGCGCGTCACCACGACGGCCGCGACGCCGACATCCGGCACGTCCGCCCAGCAGTGGCCGTTTGCGAGCGTGGCCGACAGCACGCCGGGCCGCTGCTCGATCTCCGCGACCAGCCGCATCATCCCGGCCATCGGCTCCAGCGCGGTCTGCGCCATCTCGCCCGGCAGCAGGAAGGGGCACTTGGCGAACCCGACGCAGGTGCGCACGCCCTCGAACAGCCGGACGCACAGCATCTCCGCCGCGGCGACGCCCGTCTCGTATGCGTCATCGTGGGGCGCGGTGTGATAGGCCACCATCGCATCGACGTTGCGCGCCATGTCGGGCATGATGTTGGCGTGCATGTCGAGCGCGAGGGAGATGGGCATGTCCGGCCCGACCTTTGCCCGCAGCTCGCGCAACAGGGTGTCCTCCGCATAGTCCACGCCCTCGGCGCGCATCGCGCCGTGCAGGAACAGGCAGATGCCGTCGATGTCGTGCGCCGCGTCCAGCACCACGGCCTTGAACTCCTCGTAGACCGGCCGCGCGACCACCCCGCCGGGCATCGCGCCCGCCATGATGGTCGGCACAAGCTCGACCCCGCGCGCCTGAAGCGTGGCGATGATGCCCGCCAGCGAGCTGTGGCGCAGCGGCGTGGTCAGCAGTTCCTCGCCCCTGAGGATATAGAAATCCTCCCGCTGCGTCAGGAACGGTGTAAATGTGTTCGATTCGTGGCCGATGGCCCCGACAAGTACGCGCATGGGGTATGTCTCCTTTCGTTGGTAACGCGTCACGAGCAGTAAGAACCTATCCGAAAATTGCTCTGGCCGGTCTCCGACCGAGCCAGGGGCACGGTCAGAGACCGGCCCCAGCGGGTTTTCGGGTAGACACTAAGCGAAACCGCGCTCGTTGTTCAGCCCTGCTCACCCGTCATTGATCACGCAAACCGCGCTCGCGCGCAAAGAACTCCGCCAGCAGCCCTGGCACGGCCCGATCATCCTTGACGCGACGGATATAGTCCGCCAGGGAGGCCGTCATCCGCCCGACCAGGAACTCGCCCTTCTCCACGGTCGCGGCGCGCGCATCCCCGGCATAGTGCTCCGGGTGGCGCGAATACCAGCCGATGCCCGTGTCGGTGGCCGGCAGATGCGCCAGCCGCGGCAGCGCCGGCGCGGGCTCGGCCGGCACGCGCTCCATGTGGACCAGCTCGCCGTGCAGCGCC
>MWBF01000453.1 GCA_002068935.1 Chloroflexi bacterium ADurb.Bin325 | reverse complement strand
GAGCGAACATGGCTTCACCGAACCTCACCCCCTACCTGGAACGCCTGGAGGCGCTGATCGACCTCGACCACGTCGCACGCACACGCGAGCTGCACCGCCGCGCCTTTGCCTTCGAGCCGGTCGAGCACGTGCCCACGGTGATCCTGTACCAGGCTCCCGACGAGGAGTGGCCGCGCTTCACCTCCCAGGAGATCTATGATGACCCGGCCAAGATGCTGCTCAGCCAGCTCCACGATGTCTACGTCGGCGCAAAGCTCCAGGACGACCGGTTGTACGGCATCCGCGCGGACTACGGCTCCGGCATCATCGCCTCCATCTTCGGCAGCCCGACCGCCCTGGTCGCAAACTCATTGCCGGTCGGGCTGGCCGTCACACCCGACCGGCTGGCGGCGATCCTGGCCGGCGAGCCGCCGCCCGCCATCGCAGACGGCGCCTACCGCAGCCTGCCCCTGCTCAGCCGCGCCTTCGACACCGTGGCCTACTATCGCGAAACGCTCCGCCCCTACCCCAAGCTGGCGCGCGCGGTCGGCTCGCAGATGCTCGACATCCAGGGGCCGTTCGACAACGCCAGCATCATCTGGGGCTCGGCGATCTTCGCCGCGCTCTACGAGGCGCCGGAGCAGGTTGTCCGGCTGATGGAGCAGGTCGTGGACGTCACCCTGGCGGTCGTGCGGGAGCACCGCCGCATCGACGGCTGCCCGTTGGACGAACATGACGGGGCCTGGCAGATGCTCGGCGGGCTGTGTGTGCGCAACGACTCCAGCATCTGCGTCGGGCCGCGTCACTACCGTGGCCTGATCCGCGGCTGCGACGAACGGCTGCTCGCGCCCTACGGCGGCTGGATGCACTTCTGCGGCCGGGCCGCGTGGTGGCCCGACGTGCTGGGCATCCCCAACCTGCGCGGCATCAACCCCTACCAGGGCGAATTCTACGACCTCTACAGCATGTACGAACGCTGCGAGGCCGCGCGCATGTCCATCGTACAATGGACAAAGCCCCTGGATCGCCGCTGTCGCGAGCGCATCCGCACCGGCTTCTCGCGCATCATCTGGGCCGCGGACTACGACGCCGCGCGCCGCCTGGTCGACCGGCTCCACGCCACCGGCCACGCGGACAGCGAGGAGGAGGCATGACCACACAGTCGCACGCGGCCCCGCGCCGCGACATCTTTGCCGACATCGCGGCCGGCGACACTGCAAGCCAGCCGCAGCCCGTCAGCCACCGCCGCGTCGCGCTGGTGGAGCCCCGGCCGGCCGACCTGCCCGGCCGTGTGCTGCCGGACGAGCACGACCCGTCCGCCGCTTTCGTCCCGCGGCCGCGGTTCGACACGCCGGAGCAGCTCGCCGCGGAGCTGGCCGCGCAGCGCGGCCGCTATGCGCCCTATCTGCGCAATCTGGCCCCGACGCCTGAGCCGACGCGCATCGCCGTCCCGCTGGCCGAGTTCGACTGGCGCATCGAGAGCGCGCCGCCGCCCGCGGACGGCAGCCCGGCGGAGCTGCCGTCGCCGTGGGAGCGCGTGCACGTGCCGCACTACGGCGCGCCGTTGGGCCGCGCGACGTGCGTCTACCGCACGGACTTCGCGGTGACGGATGCAATGCTCGCCCGCGGCCGCATCTTTGTCTGCTTCAAGGGCGTGGATTATCGGGCGCACGTCTTCGTCAACGGCGCATACCTCGGCTCGCACGAGGGGTTCTTCGCGGCGTTCGAGTTCGATGCGACGCACGTCGTGCGCGAGGGGCAGAACGAGCTGCGCGTGCAGGTGGAGAACGACGCCATCTGCATGGGCAACGACTCCTGGGGCGAGGACGGCGCGCTATACGAGGGCGACAAGATCTACGCGGCCACCGGGCCGGGCTACGACAACCCCATGGTCGGCTGGCATCACTGCCCGCCCGGCATGGGCATCTACCAGGACGTCGCGGTGGAGGCGCGCGCGGCGCTGCACATCCACGACATCTTCGTGCGGCCCATCCTCGCGGAGCAGCGCGCGGAGGCCTGGATCGAAGTCTACAACTGCGGATTGCTGCGCCGGCCGGTCGGCATCCAACTGTCGCTGTACGGGCAGAACTTCGAGCAGACCGTCTTCGCCGATGTGGCGTATGAGCTGGGCGGACCGGCCGGGCCGACGGTCAACTACTATCGCCTGCCCTTCGAGATCCCCGATGCGCGTATCTGGGATCTCGAGACGCCGTGGCTCTACCAGCTCCAGGTGCGCCTGCTGGACGAGGACGGGCGGACGCTCGACGTGCAGGCGCGGCAGTTCGGGATGCGCTCCTTCGTCATGGCGGAGGATGAGGGCGACGCGGGGCGGCTCTACCTCAACGGCCGCGAGATCCGGCTGCGCGGCGCAAACACGATGGGCTTCGAGCAGCAGGACGTCATGCGCAAGGATTGGGATCAGCTCATCGACGATATCTTGCTGGCGAAGATCTGTCACATGAACTACTGGCGGCTCACGCAGCGGCCCGTACAGGCGGAG
>MWBF01000452.1 GCA_002068935.1 Chloroflexi bacterium ADurb.Bin325 | reverse complement strand
CTCGGTGCATTCCTGGGCAGGGCCGGCGCGCGCCGGCCCGCCTCGGCGCGCGGCAACGTCATCGCCGCGGCCGCGCTGGCCGTCATCGGCCTGGCCGCAATCGGCCTGACCTTGCGGCCGTACCTGCCGGACGTCGGCGCGGGCCGTCTGCCGTTCATCGCCGCGAAGGGCTATCTCGTCGACCGCAACACCGAGCGCGTGGGCCGCACGGCCCGCGCCTTCGTCGAGCGGCTGGAGCCGAACGCGATCGTCTTCACCGACTGGTACTGGCTCTACCCCTATTACTACGCCGCGCACATCGAGCTGGGCCGGACGGGCATGCAGTTCATCGAGACCTACCCGCGCAGCGACCGATCCGGCCTGGCCAGCTCGACCGTCCAGTTCGTGCGCGCCAACTATCGCGGCCGGCCGATCTACTTCTCGCAGCGCGTGCGCGAGATCGAGGGGGCGGGCTTCGTCTACCGCGATGTGAGCGCCGGAACCGGCCCGCTCTACAAATTGGAGTATCCGCACTAAACTGATATGATGTGCCGTGAAGTTATTTCGCAACTTCGTGACCAATGTCTGATCCGGAGTACCTTTCATCGATGAAAACCACCTACACCCCTGGAGTCGTCTTTCACCCGAAATCCTCTCGTGGCCTGCAACGCGGGATCAACCAGCTCGTGGACGCCGTGCGTCCGACGCTGGGTCCGCGGCCGCGGCTCGTGGCGCTGACGCGGGTCGCCAGCACGGGCGCGCCGGAACTGCTCGATAATGCGGGCGTCATCGCGCGGCGCATCATCCAACTGCCCGACCGCGACGCCGACATGGGCGCGATGTTCGTCCGGCACATGCTGTGGAACCAACACGAGCGCGAGGGCGACGGCACCGCAACGACCGCGGTGCTGTTCCAGTCCCTGTTCAACCAGGGGCTGCACTATCTCGCGTCCGACGGCAACGCGATGGTGCTGCGGCGCTATCTCGAGGAAGGGCTGAAGGTCATCCTGGACGAGCTGGCCTGCCAGGCCGTGCCGGTGGAGGGTCCCCAGGCGCTGGCGCGCGTCGCGGCCGCCGTCTGCGGCGACCCGCCGATGGCGCGGCTGCTGGGCGAGATCTTCGACATCATCGGCGAATACGGCCGCATCGAAATCCGCACGGGCCGCGGCCGCGATCTGGAACGCGAGTACGTCGAGGGTATCTACTGGAAGGGCGGCGCGATCTCGCGGGCGATGACCGCGGACAAGCCGCACAACCGGGCCGAGCTACAAGACCCGCGCATCCTCGTCAGCGATCTCGAGCTGACGCAGCCGGAGGACGTCCTGCCCGTCCTGATCGCGGCGCGCCAGGCCGGGGTGCGTAGCCTGCTGCTGATCGCCCGCCAGTTTGCGGACCCCGTGCTCGCCACGATCCTGGTCAACAACAAGCCGGGCGAGTTCGACATCCTGGCCGTCAAGACGCCGGGGCTGACCATCGCCGAGATCATGGGCATCCTCGAGGACATGAGCTTCCTCACCGGCGCGCGCATCTTCAGCAAGCAGGGCGGCGAGCGGCTGGACGGCATCCGCGCCGAGGATCTGGGCCATGCGCGGCGCGCCTGGGCCGATCGCGAGTTCTTCGGCATCGTCGGCGCGCAGGGCAACCCGCGCGCCCTGCGACAGCACATCGCGCGGCTCAAGGAGGCGCACCGCGTCGTCGGCGACCTGGCCGAGCGCAAGAACCTGCGCGACCGCATCGGCAAGCTGACCGGCGGCGCCGCCACGCTGTGGATCGGCGGCAACACCGAGTCCGAGGTCAACGTGCGCAAGGAGCTGGCCGAGCACACCATCGAGGCCGTGCGCGGCGCGCTGCTGGCCGGCGTCGTGCCCGGCGGAGGGACCGCGCTGCTGGACTGCCAGCCCGCGCTGCGCGCCCGGCTGAAGGCCGCGACCGAGAGCGAGGAGCGCGCGGCCTACCGCATCCTCATCCGCGCGCTGGAGGAGCCCGCCCGCACCATCGTCGGCAACGCCGGCTTCGACGTCGACGAGGTGCTGGCGCAGATTCGCCTGGCCGGCCGCGGGCACGGGTTCGACGTGGAGGCCGAACAGGTCGTCGTGATGGCGGCCAGCGGCGTGCTGGACGGCGCATCCGCGCTGAAGGCCGCGGTGAAGCTGGCGGTGCTCTCGGCGGGCATCGCGCTGACCACCGGCGTGCTGGTGCACCACAAGAAGCCGGTCGAGGCAACCAACCCGTAGGAATTGTGCATTCGGATCATTCGGCGTGCATCCCTGGCTCACGTTCGCTCATAACGGAGGTGTCACACAATGCAAGGTCCCAAGATCACCGTCATCGGCGCAGGCAGCTTCTTCTTCGGCAAGCCGGTCATCCACAAGATGGCGACCAGCCCGGTCATGGCCGGCGGTACCCTCGCCCTGGTAGATACGCGGGCCGAGGTGTTGCAGACGATGGTCAGGCTGGCCGAGCGCGTCTGCACGGCCACGGGCAGCAATGTAAAGGTCATCGGCTC
>MWBF01000451.1 GCA_002068935.1 Chloroflexi bacterium ADurb.Bin325 | reverse complement strand
GGCTCGGCCCAAGCCAGCTCAGCCATGACAGCAGGAGCAGGCCCAACACCTTGCTGACGCCATAGCCGCGATCCGCAAGGCGGCGGAAGGTCGCGAATGCAAACGGGAACGCGATGACGCCCAGAACGGCCAGCAGGAGCAGCCACACGATGACCGCGACGACCTGCGACCGGTTGACAAACCCGTCCAGGTCGAACATCGCCGACCATGTGCCGCCGGCCTGTTGCAGCGCGGCCTCCTCCGGCGTCATATACAGCGCGGTCGGCGCCTGGCTGACCTGCTTGGGCCACATCATCAGCGTGTTTTCCAGGTCGATCGGGTCAAAGTAGGACCGGACGACCGCCTCGCTGTAATCCGCGGTCTTGCGATAGATGCGGACCTCCGGGTGGTCGTAGACGCTGAACGCCTCCTCCGCGCCCGTATCGTCGAACTCGACGCCGAAGATGGTCGGGAACGAGGTGAAGCGCCCGGCCAGCTCGAAGCCCAGCTTGCCCTCGAACAGCAGGCGGTAATACTCGGTCGTCATCGGGTAGCGCATGGGCAGCCGCGGGATGGAGCCCCACAGCCGGTTGGACGACAGCACCAGGACATCCGCCTCGTCCAGCCACCGGATGAGCTTCTCGCGCTTCTCCGGGGTATCTTCGTCGTAGTTCGTGATCTGCGCGGTCAGCTGCCCCGTGTTCGGGTCGGTCAGCCCGTAGTACAGGCCATACGGCTTGAAGCTCATCTTGCCGTCGATGCTGAACGGCAGCGGGTCGTCCCAGTGCTCGTTTGCGATGACGCTGCCCTCGGGGATATTGGCGTAGATCCAACGCGACGCGGTGATGCGCGTCAGCGGCCGACGGTAGATCGCCAGGAAGCCCCACCCCCAGAGGATCGTGCCGATGGCGACGAGCGCGATCAGGGCATATCCCAGGGTTGCCGCCCGGCGGCTAGAAGGTTGGAAGGTTGAAGGTTGAAGGTTACGCGGCCGGACAAAACGAGTGCGCGCCCACTCAGCGAGCCTGCAACCTGCAACTTTCGAACCCACAACCGCCCACAGCGCCCACGCGGCCATCAGCGCCAGCAGCGGATAGATGGGCAGGAGATAGCGCATGGACTGGACGTACTGCAAGCCCTGCCAGAGGAACATGCCGCCGATCCATGCGACCGGCAGCAGGTGCGACTTGACCAGGCTGCGCCGCGCGAGATCCGTCAGCGGCGCGACGCGGGTGAAGGCCAGCATCACCTGCGCCGTCGCGACGAGCCAGCCGGCCCAGCCGGCCAGGCCCAGCGGCAGCCCCGTGCCCCAGACGACCATGTTGACGAACGGAAAGACGAACGGCGTGCGGTTGGTCCACTGGTGGCCCGGCGGATAATCCGCATCGCCGCCGATGAGCTGCTGGATCTGGCGCATGTTGCTGCGCCACTGCGGGGCAAAGGAGAAGTCCAGCAGCGACGTGCCGCCGAACGCATACGGCTGCGCGACGCGGAAGACCGCAATCGCGACCGCGGCCATCAGGACGAGCCGGAACAGCGTCGCCTGCAACAGCATGCTGACCCACGGCAGATCGACCCGTTGCCCGCTCGCCTGGCCGGCCCGAAGCTCCTCCCACACGCGAATGCCCGCGGCCAGCAGCGCGATGCCGGCCAGCGGCGCAAGGTTGATGCGACACGCGATGCTCGCGCCGAGCGCCGCGCCGAGCGCCAGGTACGCGCCCCAGCCGCCGCCCTGCGCCGCGCGCACCGCAAAATAGAAGGTCGCCAGCGCAAAGAAGGTGCCGAAGGTGTCCACAGTGAAGAAGTGCGACTGCTGGAGCGGCAGGGCCGCGAACGCGTAGAGCAGCGCCGCCAGCAGTCCCACGCGCTTGCTATAGAGCCGCTGGCCGATCACGTAGATCAGCCAGACGCACCCGAGGTCGAACAGGCCGGACAGCGCGCGGCCTACCAGATGCACGCCATCATACCCGACGAGGTTGATCGGCGCGCCGCCCGCGGTGTTCCAGAGCGAGAGGGCCTTGTTTGCGCCGTTCGCGACCTGGGCGACGACCCGCACGATGAAGATGGGCAGCGTGCCGTAGACGAAGAAGTCGTAGCCCTTGTTGTAGGGGCTCATGGGCGAAGTCGTGCTGTCGAAGAACTGCCCCAGGCTCTGCGGCAGTTCCAGCGCGCTGACCACCATGGTCAGAAACCGCTCGTCGGGGTGGATGTGCGTGCCCTCGTCCCAGTTGAGGTGGGTCAGGCGCAGATACGCGCCGACGATCAGGATGAGGATGAGGATCCAGCGCGGGGCCGCGTCTGAGCGCAGCCACTCGCGCGCCCGGCTCACGAGGCCCGGCGCAGCCGGCCCCTCCTCTGCCTCCACAAGTGCATCGGTTAAATAACGCATGAACAGATCGCTCCGTTAGCCGCGATAAACAAGATTTGATGGACAGGATTTACAAGATTGAGTCCCCTGAAAAAAGGGGTATTAACAACCGAGTTGCAGTGGGTAAGTCATCAATGGTTGGAGTAGCCGA
>MWBF01000450.1 GCA_002068935.1 Chloroflexi bacterium ADurb.Bin325 | reverse complement strand
CGCTGGGGCCGGTCTCTGACCGTGCCCCTGGCTCGGTCGGAGACCGGCCAGAGCAATTTTCGGATAGATTCTAAGCCCGACCGACGGTCGAAATCACTGCCGCCATTACCAAGTCCCTGCAGAAACTTTCGCGCCTCAGAGTCCATCTGAAAAGTCGCTCGGCTTTGACCGCCCATCCCCCTCTCCTGACGTGCAAGCCGGAGGCTTGCCCAACGTCAGGAGAGGGGGAGCCGAGGGGGTGAGGCCCCGCGTCACCGCGCCAGGTAATCCGAGTAGCCGCCGTTGACCTCCACCGCGCGGCCGTCCTCCAGCGCAACGACCCGATCCACGATGCGGTCGAGGAAGTAGCGGTCGTGCGAGATGACGAGCACGCTCCCGTTGAACTCCTCCAGCGCGGCCTCCAGCACCTCGGCCGCGGGGATGTCGAGGTTGTTCGTCGGCTCGTCCAGCAGCAGGAAGTTGACGTCGGACAGCATCAGCCGGGCCAGCTGCAGGCGGCTGCGCTCGCCGCCGCTGAGATGGCGCACCTGTTTCTGCGTCGCCAGATAGTCGAACAGGAACCGCTGCAACAGCGCGACCGCATCGTCCGCATACATCGGCCTGGCGTCGCGGATCGCGTCTACCAGCGTCCACTCCGGGTTGAGCGTCTCGTGGAGCTGCGCATAGTAGCCGATCTTGACGCTCGGCCCCAGCCTGATGACGCCGCCGTCGAGCGCGGTGTCGGCCAGCGCGGCCGCGCCCCCGTCTAGCAGCGCGGCCGGCAGGTTGCCGGAGCGCCGCGCCGCGTTGAGGATGCAGCGAAAGAGCACCGATTTGCCCGCGCCGTTGGGCCCTACCAGCCCCACCCGCTCGCCGTGCCACACCTGGAAGCTGACGCCGTCGAGCACCACGTTGATGTCGTCGCCGTCAGCGAACCACTTCTCCGCGGCCTGCACGTCGAGCACCTTGTTGCTGCCCCGCCAGCCGCTAAGCTCCAGCCGCATGCGCGCCTGCTCGCCCGGCCGCTCGATCCTGTCCATGCGGTCGAGCATCTTGCGCCGGTGGCGCGCCTGGCGGGCGTGGCGCTCGTTCTGGGTGAAGGCCGCGGCCTCCTCGAAGCGCTTGATGGCCGCCTCGATCTGCATGATGCGCTTCTGTTGCGCCCGGTACATCTGCTCCTGGCGCAGCCGCGCCAGCTCCTTGCTGACGGCATAGTGCGTGTAGCTGCCCGGCCACGACGTCGCCTGTCCGCGCTCCAGCTCGACGATCAGATCGACCACCTGGTCGAGCAGATAGCGGTCGTGCGAGACGATGACCACCGCGCCCGGATAGTCGTTGATGAGCTTCTCCAGCCGCTCCTTGCCCGCGAGATCGAGGTGGTTATCCGGCTCGTCGAGCAGCAGCAGCCCCGGCCCCCAGACGAGCAGCCGGACCAGCCCCACCAGCTTTGCCTGGCCGCCGCTCAACACACCCAGCGGCTGGTCGAACATCTCGTCCGTCAGCCCCAGGTCGCGCAGCGTCGAGCGGACGCGGTTCTCGTAGGTCAGCCCGCCGACCGCCTCGTAATTGTGGAGCAGGTGCGTGTGCTCGTCCAGCACACGCGCGAGCCGGTTCGGCTGTTCGTACACGGCCGGGTCGCCCATCCGCGCTTCCGCGGCGTCCAGCGCGCGGCGCAGCCGGGCAATCTCGGGCGAGCCGGACAGCGCGGCGTCGAGCACCGTGCGCGGGACGGAGGCGCTCTCGTGTGCATCCGCGGCGAACAGCTCGGCGGCGTCCTGGGGCAGATAGCCGATCGTCAGGTCGCGCACGCGGAAGAGCGAGCCGGCCTCCGGCGCGGACTGACCGTGGATCAGCCGCAGCAGGGTGGACTTGCCCGCGCCGTTCGGCCCGATCAGGCCGATCTTCTGGCCGGCCTGGATCTCCCAGTCCAGCCCGGCCAGGATGGGCTTGTCGAAATAGGTAAAGTGGACGCCGCTCAAGTTGACCAGTACAGGAGCCATCGCAATCCTCGCCAGAAAAAAAAGGCCGTGGGCGGTTGCGCCCACGGCCAAACATTACGTAAAGCAAACGAAAGATGGGCGCGTCGAACTAGGTCAACACCGCCCACGAGGAAATGCGGGGCACGGACAACAGGGCTGTACCCAGGCGAACAAACAACATGCTGGCAAGTATACACGCGCGCGGCGGGGTGTCAAATGTGGCCGCAGCCCAAAATTGCCGGATAGCGTAACCTGCATCGCAACAAAGTTTTGCTAGTCTACGCAGGATACAGCGCGTGCTCGTCTGGCTCTCCCGTCGGACGAACGGGTGCAAGCGAAAGGAGTGCTATTCGATGAGTTTGGACGATCTGTTGCAGGATCTTTTGGGCGGCGCGGGCGCAGGGCAGCGCAGCGGCGGCAGCGGCAGCGGCGACCCCCTGGCCGACATGCTCCAGGCCATCCTGGGCGGCAGCGCGGGCTCGGGCGCTCAGCAGGGCGGCGGCATCGAGGACATCCTGGGCGGGCTTCTCGGCGGCGGGGCGGCCGC
>MWBF01000449.1 GCA_002068935.1 Chloroflexi bacterium ADurb.Bin325 | reverse complement strand
GTCACGAACTTCACGAGCCGCGGGCTGGGCAATCTGCTGGCCGCCGTCGGCACCAGCAGCCGCTTCGAGAGCATCCAGCGCGGGGTCATCGACCTGCGCGACCTGGCCTACTATCTGTCGCTCGCCGGCATCTTCCTGGCGCTCAACGTCATCTCGCTGGACAGCAAACGCTGGAGCCGCGGCCAGCAGACCGCGAGCTATCGCACCAGCGTCCGTCTCACCTCCGCGCTGCTCATCGTCAACTTGCTGGCGCTCAACCTCTGGCTCTACCCGCTCAACGGGCTGCGCCTGGATCTTACCAGCCAGCACGAGTACAGCCTGTCCAGGACGACGAAGGAGCTGCTCGCCGGGCTGAACGAGCCGCTGACCCTGCGCGCATATGTCAGCCAGAAGACGCATCCGCTGCTCGCGCCGTTGCAGCCCCAACTGGAGGATCTGCTGCGCGAGTACGAGATCGCCGGCCGGGGCAAGGTCATCGCGGAGGTCGTCGACCCGACCACGGACGTCGATAAGGAGACCGAGGCCAACCAGACCTACGGCATCCAGGCGACGCCGTTCCAGGTGTCGGATCGCTACGAGGCGTCCGTCATCAACGCCTATTTCGACGTGCTCGTGCGCTACGGCGACCAGAGCGATGTGCTCAACTTCCAGGATCTCATCGAGGTCGAGCCGCAGCGCGACGGCTCGGTCGATGTCCACTTCCGCAACCTGGAATATGACCTGACCAGCGCCATCAAGAAGGCGGTCTACGGGTTCCAGAGCGTCGATGCGCTGCTGGCCTCGCTCAGCGAGCCGGTCAAGCTGACCCTCTACGCCACCACGGCCTCGCTGCCGCAATCGCTGGCGGACACGCCCGAGACCATCCGCACGGTCGCCGAGGACATGGCCGCCAAGTCCGGCGGCAAGTTCACCTTCGAGCTGGTCGATCCCGATGCGGCCGGCGCGGCCATGACCCGACAGCAGATCTTCGACACGTACAAGCTGCGGCCGATTGCGGCCTCGCTCTTCTCCGATCAGTCCTACTATCTGGACATGATCATGGAGACGACCGACCCCGCGACCGGCCAGGCCCAGTGGCGGCTGGTCACGCCGGCAAACGAGGTGACCGAGGCCAGCGTGCGCACGGCCATCGAGGCCGCGCTCAAGCAGTCATCGACCGGCTTCCTCCAGATCGTCGGGCTGTGGACGCCGCCGGAGACGCCTACGCAGGACATGTTCGGCCAGACCCAGCCCGCGCTGCGCACCTGGCGTCAGGTGCGCCAGATGCTCAGCCAGGACTACACGGTGCAGACCGTCGACCTGTCCACCGGCCAGGTCCCGCCGGAGGTGAACGTCCTGGTGGTCGTCTCGCCGCAGGGGCTGGATGACCGGGCGCGCTTCGCCATCGACCAGTATCTCATGCGCGGGGGCTCCGTGGTGGTCGCCGCGGGCAGTTACACCCTCTCCTTCGACCAGTTCAGCGGCGGCCTCGCGGTCACGCCGGTCGAGGACGGGCTGGCCGATATGCTGAGCTACTACGGCATCACGGTCGAGCAGAGCCTGGTCATGGATCCGCAGAACGAGCCGTTCCCGGTCGAGGTGGAGCGCAACATCGGCGACACGGTCGTGCGCGAGCTCCAGGCGATCGACTACCCCTTCTTCGTCGATATCCGCGCCGACGGGATGGACAAGACGCAGCCGATCGTGGGCCAGCTCAACGCCGTGACGCTGAACTGGGCGTCGCCGGTCAAGCTCGATGCGGCCAAAAACGCCGATCGGGAGACCAGCGTGCTGCTCAAGTCGAGCGCGCGCGCCTGGCTGCGCACCGACACGAACATCCAGCCCGACCTCCAGACCTACCCGGACATCGGCTTTGCCGTGGAGGGCGAGCGCGCAAGCCAGCCGCTGGCCGTGGCGGTGCGCGGCAGCTTCGAGAGCTACTTCAAGGACAAGGCGTCGCCGCTGACGCAGCCGGTCGAGGCCGCGGCCGCGGCCGAAGGGGCGACACCCACCCCCGCGGCGCAGACCAGCGGCGTCGTGGAGAGCTCGCCCGACACCGCCCGCCTCGTGGTCATCGGCAGCAACGACTTTCTGACGGACGTCGTCTTCCAGATCTCCGCCAGCATGACGCCCAACCGCTATCTCAACAGCCTGTCGTTCCTGCAGAACACGGTGGACTGGTCGGTGGAAGATCTCGACCTGCTCGGCATCCGCTCCCGCGGGCAGGTGACGCGGGTCCTGGATCCGCTGAAGCCGGGCCAGGAGCGGCTCTGGGAAATCGCAAACTACGGGCTGGCGCTCGCCGCGCTGGTCGGGCTCGGCGTCATGTGGAACGTGCGCCGCCGGAACGAGCGGCCCATCATCCCGGAACCGGGCAAGGAGGCAGCATGATGGTCACGTCCCTGAAATTCTCCCGCCTGCAACAGATCCTGGCCGGCGTGCTGATCCTGCAACTGGCCCTGGCCGTGTTCGTGCTGTGGCCGCGGCCCGCGGCCAGCGGCGGCGGCGAGTCGCTGATCCCCGGCCT
>MWBF01000448.1 GCA_002068935.1 Chloroflexi bacterium ADurb.Bin325 | reverse complement strand
AGCACGGCGAGCCGCTCATGGCGAACGATGTCTCTGCGGAGCCGCTATATATCCCGGATGACCCGCGGCTGCTGCCCGACACACGCGCCGAGCTGGCCGTGCCGCTGGTCGTCGAGGGGCGCGTCATCGGCGTGTTGGATGTGCAGAACACGCAGCGCGGCGCGTTCGGGCCGGACGACCTGTTTATCCTGCGGACGCTGGCCGACCAGGTGGCCGTGGCCGTGAACTCCGCGCGCGCCTACGAGGCGCAGCGCGAGGAGGCGTGGGTCACGACGGTGCTGCTCCAGGTCGCGGAGGCCACCAGCCAGGCCGAGAATGTCGAGGCGGTGTTGAACGTCGCGACCCGCGTCACGGCCATGCTGGCCGGCGTGGAGTCGACCGCCATCTGGCTGTGGGACGACGACAGCGCCGTGTTCGAGTTCGGCGCGGCCTACGGGCTGGCGTGGGGCCAGATGCTGGACGACGGCGCGCCCGCGCTGGACGCCCTGGCCGCGGATCTGCGCCTGTCGCCGGGCGCATGGGCGGCCGTGGACCGGCTGCGCGCGGAGCGGGCCGCGGTCATCATCGACGATACGACCACCGTGCCCTTGCCGTTCCGCGAGGTCTGCTCCGGCGACACGATCGCGCTGCTGCCCATGCTGAACAAGGGCCAGGTGTTCGGCGTCATGGGCGCCAGCTTCAAGCGCGACCTGGCCCCGGCCCTGGACGAGCGACGGCTGGCGATGTTGAGCGGCATCGCGCACCAGGTCGCCGCGGCCGTGGACAACAGCCGCCTGACCGCGCTGCGCGAGGAGGAGGTCTGGATCTCCACCGTGCTGCTCCAGGTGGCCGACGCCCTCCGCCGCCTCCAGGCGGTCGAGGTGACGCTGGAGCAGGTCGCCCGGCTCGTGCCCGCGCTGACGGGAGTGGATCGCTGCGTCGCCCTGCTGCTGGACGAGGCGGGCAATTATCGCGTGCGCACGGTCCACGCCCTGCGCGATGAGCTGGCCGAGGCGTACATGGGCGCGGTCATCCGACCCGGCGAGCTGCCCCTGCTCGACGACACCTGCCGCCTGGGCCAGCCGCTGGTCGTCAACGATACGGTGGGCAACCCGCGCGTGCCGGGCGCCTGGTATGCGCGCTACGGCAGCCGGGCGATCCTGGTCGTGCCGCTGTTGGTGGCCGATGAGCCGATCGGCGCGTTCCTGGCCGACGACGTGCAGGGCACGCACGTCTTCAGCCCGCGGCGCGTCCGCATCGTCACCGGCATCGCGAACCAGGCGGCCATCGCCATCGAGAATGCGCGGTTGCAGGCGCAGGAGGCCCAGCGCGCGCAGCTTGCGCGCGAGCTGGAGCTGGCGCACGACATCCAAAGGACGCTGCTCCCGCAGGCCGCGCCCCTGGTCGAGGGCTATCAGATTGCCTATCGCTGGCGCTCCGCGCGCGAGGTGGGCGGCGACTTCTTCGACTTCGTGCCGCTGGACGAGGGGCGGCTGGGGCTGGTCGTGGCCGATGTCGCAGACAAGGGCATCCCCGCGGCGCTCTACATGATGTTTGCGCGGACGGTGCTGCGCGCGGTGGCGCTCTCCGGCCGTAAGCCGGTCAGCGCGCTCCAGCGCGCCAACGAGCTCATCCTGGCGGAGAGCCAGGCCGAGATGTTCGTGACCGTCTATTACAGCATCCTGGACTATCGCAAACATCTGCTGACCTACGCCAGCGCCGGGCACAACCTGGCGTTCTATGCCGCGCAGGAGACGGGCGAGATCCAGCCCATGCTGACCGCGGGCATCCCGCTGGGCGTGATCCCGGCCGCGGTGTTCGGGCAGAAGACGCTGCTGCTTGCGCCGGGCGATGTGGCGCTCTTCTACACGGACGGCGCGGTGGAGGTGCAGAACGCGGAGGGCGAGGAATTCGGCGCGGAGCGGCTCGCGGCCGTCCTGGCCGCGCACCTGGCCGAGCCGGCGGAGGCCATCGCGGAGGCGATCGACGCGGCCGTGCAGGCCTTTGCCGGCGAGGCCGCGCAATACGATGATTTCACGTTGATATTGGTGAAGCGCGATGCTCATTGATCTGCACACCCATACGCGGCCGTGCTCGCCTTGCGCGGTGCAGACCGCGGACGAGCTCGTCCAGGCGGCGATGCGGGCCGGGCTTCAGGCCGTCTGCGTGACCGACCATGCGTATGCGTGGGGCGGCCGCGCGGCGCAGAGGCTGGCGCGCGAGAAATATGGCTTCACCGTGTTTTGTGGGGTCGAGGCGCGCACGACGCTGGGCGACATCCTGGTGTTCGGGCTGGACGAGGACATCCCCGACGCCGTGGACGGCGCGGAGCTGCTGCGCCGCGTGGACGAGCAGGGCGGCGCGTCGGTGCTGGCCCACCCGTTCCGTCGCGGCGGCGGGCTGGCGCTGTGGCAGTGGCTCGAAGGGCAGGGCCTGGCGCTGGATGCGCGCCTGGCCGCGCGGCCCGAGCTCGCCCATCTGCACGCCGTCGAGACATTCAACGGCCAGGTAAGCCCGGACGAGCGGCGGCAGGCCGAGGAGCTGGCGCGCATCCTGGGGCTGCCGGCGGC
>MWBF01000447.1 GCA_002068935.1 Chloroflexi bacterium ADurb.Bin325 | reverse complement strand
TCGCCGATCTCGACCGACAGCCGCCCCAGCGCATCCTCGATCTCCTGCACCCGGCGAGCCAGATCCGGCCCGACCTGCTTCTTCAGGTCGTCCAATTGCTTGATCACCGAACCGAAATCTGCCATGAGCGCACCCTCCTATCTTGCCGAAATGCAGCTTAACAGCTTCTGGCAGGAGCGCAGGCGGCTCGCCAGGCCCACCGTCGAACATGGGCTGAGGCGGGCCTGCCGTTGCCCCGCCAGAAGCCGGAGCGTGACAGCCATCATACAAGAAAGTCGGCTCAAATACAAAACTTGTGCGACGCAAGCACCCCGCTTGCGCGATAATGCGGGTCGTCGCGCCGCGGCTCAGGGCCGGCGCCGCGGCCACACCTCCGGGTTGACCAGATGCGGCGGGCGCTCGTCCCGCAGCGCCATCAGGACCTGCTCGATGCAGCCCATCGTCATGCGATGGATGCCCTCGTTCGTGAAGGAGGCCGAATGCGGCGACAGGATGATGTTGTCCAGCGCCAGGAACGGGTGGCCCGCGGGCAGCGGCTCGACGGCAAACACGTCCACCGCGGCCCCGGCCAGCCGCCCCGTGCGCAGCGCGGCCGCCAGCGCCTCCTCGTCGACGACCGGCCCGCGCGCGGTGTTGATCAGCCGCGCGCCCGGCTTCAGCAGGCCCAGCTCACGCTCGCCGATCAGCCCGCGCGTCTCCGCGGAGAGCGGACAGTGCAGCGAGAGCACGTCGACCAGCGGCAGCAGCGCGTCGAGCGAGTCCACCCACTCGATGCCGAGCTCGCGGCTGCGCTGCGGGTTGACGTAGGGGTCATACGAGACGACGCGCATGCCGAGGGCCTGCGCGCAGATCGCGGCCACGCGGCTGCCGATGCGCCCGATGCCGACGAGGCCGATGGTCTTGCCCGCCAGATCCATGCCGCGCAGCGCGGGCCGCCGCGGCCAGCCCGGCTCGCGCGCGACGCGATCGCCGGGGAAGGTGTTGTGGGCCAGCGCGATCAGCCACCCGATGGTGTTTTCGACCACGGGCAACGTCGGGCCGTCGGGCGTGTTGACCACCAGGATGTCCCGCGCGGACGCCGCGGCCACATCGATGTTGTCGACGCCGATGCCGGGCCGGCCGATGACGCGCGCCCGCGTGACGCGATCCAGCACGTCGGGGGTGAACCTGTACTGCACGTTCGTGATGATGCCGTCCGCCTCCGGCAGCGCATCCTGCCACGGATCGGTGGGCCGCAGCGGGCCGATAACCTGCGCTCCGTTGTACAGCAGCGCGGTTGCCTCGTCGGGCATATCGTAGTAGAGCAGCAGCACCTTCTTCATGCGAACCTCGATTAAATCAATCTGGTATTGAGGATCATGGATTGCGAGTTTACGTTCTTCAACCGGCGAGCTTCTGGCGCATATCGCGGATGCCGCCCGCGGCCGCCGCGGAGAGCATACGCAGATCCGCGCCGACGACCAGGAAGCGATACCCGTTGCGGCCATGTCTCGCGGCCTGCTCGATGTTGCCGGGGTCGATGCCGGGGATCTTGCCCGTGTTGCGGCAGGCCGTTAGCACGCGCTCCAGCGCCCGCGCGTGCTCCTCCCGCTGCGGCGCTTCCTTCGGCGGAAAGCCGAGCGACAGCGCCAGATCCGCGGGGCCGACCATGCACCCGTCCACGCCGGGCACGGAGAGGATCGCCTCGGCGTTATCGACCGCCTCGACCGTCTCGATCTGCACCGCGACGAAGACCTGGTCGTTGATCCATTCCGGGTAGTCGTCGCCGTAGACCAGGCAGCGCCCCGTGCCGTAGGAGCGGGTCCCGACCGGCGGGAAGCGGCAGGCGTCCGCCGCGGCCTGGGCGTCCGCGCGCGTGTTGACCAGCGGCACGATGATGCCCAGCGCGCCAGCGTCGAGCAGCCGGCCGATGCGGTGGAAGCGGTTCGACGAGACGCGCGCCATCGGGGTCGCCGGCCCGCTGCTGACCGCGGCCAGCCCCCCGATCACCGAATCCTCGCCCCAGGAGCCGTGCTGGGTGTCGAGATAGAGGAAGTCCGCGCCGCAACGGCCCATGAACTCGGCGACGACGAGCGAAGGCAGCTTCAACGAGTAGCCGACGACCGTTTCGCCGGCCAGCAGCTTCTGTTTGGCGACATTGATCTTCATGCGTTTGACTCCAGGACGGGAAACTCGGCGATGCGCAGGCTGGTGCAGCCGTAGGGGATCAGCGTGAGCGTTTCAAGCGGCTCGTCAGACGCGACCGGGCCGGGGGGCAGCGCGCCGGCGGATCCGTTGTCCATCTGCCAGGCGGGCACGCGGCGGCCATGCGCCGTCGCGGCGACCGGCGCGCCCTCCGGCGAGAACGGCAGCGGGCCGATCGGCTGCTCGGCGAACGTGATCTCGTCGGGCGACGCCAGCGCATAGTTCCAGGGCGTCGTGGGATACACCTCCCAGTCCGCATGGGGCAGCTCGCGGTAGGGCTTCTCCGCGTGGACGCGACGCCACTCCTCGCCGATGCGCAGCGCATAGACCAGCGGCCCGCGCTCGATGGCGACCGTCCCGCGCGGGCGGGGCG
>MWBF01000446.1 GCA_002068935.1 Chloroflexi bacterium ADurb.Bin325 | reverse complement strand
ACTGCTTGACGCGGTCGCCCAGCCGCCGCACGACCGCCTCCGCGTATTCGACGAAGGCCTCCGCGGTATGGCGCGCCGGCCAGCCGCCCTCGTCCTGCAACGCCTGCGGCAGATCCCAGTGATACAGCGTCGCATAGGGCGTGATGCCCGCGGCCAGCAGCCCGTCCACGAGCCGGCTGTAGAAGTCCAGCCCCGCGGGGTTGACCTTGCCGTAGCCGCGCGGCAGGATGCGCGGCCAGGCGATGGAGAAACGGTAGGTCTGTAGCCCCAGCTCCTTCATCAGCGCGATATCGTCGCGCCAGCGATGGTAGTGGTCGCACGCGACATCGCCCGTATCGCCGTTGACGACATGCCCCGGCGTGTGCGAGAAGCGATCCCAGATGCTCTCGCCCTTGCCGTCCGCGTTCCACGCCCCCTCGATCTGATACGAGGCGGTCGCCGCGCCCCAGCGGAAATCGGCCGGAAAATTGACTGCCATTGTCGCACTCCTTGAGGTGAAGCTCCGACGCTGCGGGCCGAAGGTTTGCAAAATCTTGGCGGTTTGCGTAACATGCCCCTGGATTTTAGCGCATTTTGGCGCTTTCAGGAAAGGATGTGACCCCATGCGACCCCTGAGCAAAGTTGCGCCCGGCTGGTGGGATTACACGACCCTGGATCGGGCCATCCTGGACGACGCGGCCCGGCTGACCGCGGACGATCTGCTCGGCCTTGCGCGGCCCGGCTTCGCGGTCAGGTTCTACGACACGCTGGAGGACTTCTATCTGGCCGAGGCGCTGGAGTACATCACCGCCTGGCGGCAGGCCACCGCGGACGCGCCCGCGGGCGTCTGCGGGCCCATCGGGCCGACCGAGCAGCTTCCGCTCGTCGCGCGGCTGGTCAACGAGCTGGAGCTGGATCTGCGCCACGCGCACTTCTGGGCGATGGACGAGTGGGTCGTCGACGGGCGGGAGGTCGGCGAAGATCACCCCCTCGGCTTCCGCCGCGCCAACATGGCGCTCTGCTTCGACCGCATCCGGCCGGAGCTGCGCATGCCGGCCGCCAACCTGCACTTCCCCGCCGCAGATCTGACCGCCTACCGCGCGAGCTGGCAGCAGGCCCGTTGCGTCGTCATGCAGGGCGGGCAGGGCGAGGTCAAACATTGGGCGTTCAACGATCCGCCGCGGCGCGAGGGCCGCTACCAGGATGCGCCGCCCCCGCCGGAGGAGTACCGCCGGCTGGCGACGCGCATCGTGGAGCTGCACCCGATCACGCTGATCCAGAACGCGCGCACATCGGGCGGCGGCGTCGTGCAGAATGTGCCGAGCCAGGCGCTGACCGTCGGCCCGGCCGAGACATGGCAGGCGGAGAAGGTCTCCATCTGGCACGCCGGGCGCCACGACAACCCGTTCGGGATGCGGCTGACCACGCTGATGATCTCGCAGCGCATCGCGGACAGCGCGGTGCCGATGTCGCTCCTGGCCGATCACCCGAACGTGCAGTTCAACTTCTACCGGCCGGGCATCGGCACGACCGCGGCCGAGATGCATTAGACTGTTTAATCGGATAGACTCTGAGGAGTTCGCCATGCCCCCGCGCGTACTTGCCATCGCGGCCCACCCCGACGACATCGAGTTCCACATGGCCGGCACGCTCATTCTGCTGGGCCGCGCCGGCTATGAGCTGCACTATATGAATATCGCCAACGGCTCCTGCGGCACGACGCAGTACAGCAGGGGCGAGATCATCCGCATCCGTCGCGCCGAGGCGCAGGCCGCGGCCGCATCCATCGGCGCGATCTTCCACGAGAGCCTGACCGACGACCTGGCGATCTTCTACGAGCCGACGCTCCTGGCGCGCGTCGCCGCGACGGTGCGCGAGGTCGCGCCGGAGATCGTGCTGACCCACTCGCCCGCGGACTACATGGAGGATCACCAGAACGCGGCGCGGCTCGCGGCCACCGCGGCGTTCGCCCGCGGGATGCCGAACTACCCGACCGACCCGCCGCGGCCCCCGATGGCCGGCGACATCACGGTCTATCACGCGCAGCCCTACGGCAACGTGGACCCGCTCCGCCAGCCGGTCCAGCCCGACTTCTACGTGGACATCGGCGATGTGATCGACGCCAAGCAGGCGATGCTGGCGCATCACAACAGCCAGCAGGGGTGGCTCGACGAGAGCCAGGGGCTCGACTCCTATCTTGTCACGATGCGCGAGCTGGACCGCGAGCTGGGCAGGCTGTCGGGCCGCTGCCAGTACGCCGAAGGGTGGCGTCGCCGCCTGCACCTGGGGTTTTGCGCGCCAGACGCGGACCCGCTGACGGCCGCGCTGCACAAGTGGGTACGCTGGTGATAGGGGGAGCGGCTCCGGATGTCCGGCGGTCGCGCGGCCGCTTCTGTTTGTAGTAGGCGCTTGAGCGCCCCGCGCCCGGCAAGGCGCTAAAGCGCCTACTACGAACCTCCCCGCTCCTTCGACTGGCCTTGCGCCGTCGGCGGCATCGAGCCGTCCACCCGCTCAGGATGCCCGGACAGGGGGCACGGTCAGAGACCGGCCCCAGCATATTTCACCGGCTCTGGCCGGTCT
>MWBF01000445.1 GCA_002068935.1 Chloroflexi bacterium ADurb.Bin325 | reverse complement strand
CCATGACGCGTCCTTGTAGTGCCAGCAATAGGCCGCGGCGGGGCAGTAGCTCGGGCAGCCGCCGGCGGGGACCCTGGGGACAAAGGCCCCCGCGCGCGCGCCGCGCACTGCCTCCCAGGCCAGCGCCACGACGTGCTCCATCGCGGCCTGAGGTCCGTGCCTATCTCCCGCCGAAAACCCTGCGAGCGTGAAACCACTGGGCTTGGCGTGCTGCACGTGCCAATAAAAGCCCTCGGTCACCTGCCCCAGCCCGAGCGCCTCCTGCGCGGCGAGGGCATAGAGCGGAAGCTGCAGCTTCTTGCCGTCGCGCACCGCAGCGTTGGTGAAGGTCGACGGCCCTGCCGTCTTGTAATCCACGATGCGCACGTGCCCGGCATCGTCACGGTCCACCCGGTCGATATACCCGTGGACACTGAAACTGTCGCCGCCATCGTGCACGACCAACGCCGGCCCCGGCTGACCGGCGATGCCGAAGGTTCTCTCGGCCTCGCTGAACCGGTAGCCGCCACCCAGTGCCGCCAGCGCCCGCACCGACTGCTCCACGTGCGCAAGGATCTGCTCCCGCGTCCGTTGCCAATAGGCGGTCTCGCGGAACTGCTCCTCCCGCGGCGCAGCATCGAGCACGGCAGCGGCGATCTCCGGCAGGGCTGCCAGCAGCGCCTCGCCATCGCCCTCCGGCCCGACGGCTCTGTAGAGCTGCTCCAGGATGTGGTGGTAAATGTTGCCAAGCTGCCGCGCATCCAGGCCCTCGCTGGGCGGCTGGAGGGGCTCCAGCCGCAGAACGCTGCCCGTGAAGAACCAATAGGGACAGGCGCGGTACTGCTCCAGACGGCTGGCGCTCCAGAGTTGGTGTAGGCCAAAGCGCTCCGCGAACGTCGCTGCCCAACCGGTCAGATCGCCGTCCAGCGGGCTCCCCTGGTGTAGAGCGCCCTCACCCCGGCTGCCTGCCGGCCCTATGTCTGCGAGGCGTGCAGCGAGCACGGCCTGTCCGTGCACGATCCGCTCGCAGAGGACGGGGGCATGCTGGCCAGCCCAGGCCCACGCGCTGCCGGTCCCGGGCTGCGCGATCGACGCAGCAGACGGGACGATCGCCGCCAGCAACTCAGGCCACGAGGCCGCCTCATCGGGTGCCGGGAAGCTCCGGCTTGTCGTCTCCAGCGGCGTGATGGCGAGCCGCCGGAGCACCTCCTCCCAGAATGGTGAGGGCTCCCAGAGCGCGCCGTTGTCAGCAATGCGTGGACGCGTCAACAGCAGCGCATCGCGGGGCCGGGTGATCGCCTCATAGAAGATCTGGACCTCCAGGTTCTCGGGCGAGCGATCGATGGGCAGCCCGAAACCATCGCGCAGACGGGCGCGGTCGGCATCGCGCAGGAAGGGGTCCTCGCTCAGCGCCGTAGGGAACTCGCCCTCGGCCAATCCCAGAACCGCCACCGCACGGAATCCGAGCCCCCGTGCCTGGGCAACCTCGGCGGCCAAGATGATGTCGGCATCGGTAGCCAACGGCAGTTGGTAGGTCGCCGCGTCGATGGCCCCGATCAGGTCCTCGAGAAACGTCGCGAAGGTCACGGGCGGCCCCGCGAGGGCTTCCTCGGCCCAGACGAGGCCGCGCAGCACATCCTTCAGCGCCTCCAGGGCCGCGCGATCGCGGGCCACGGCCCCCCCGGCCTCGGGCGCCTCAGCCCGCCACGCCAACCCCAGCGTCATCCCCTCCCCCTCCGCCCCCTCGCAAGGGCTCTGCACCTTGCGAGGGGTTCCGGCATCCACCATCTCAGGATCAGCCTCCGCCGCTTGCGAGGGTTCAACCTCCGAGCCGCCGATGAGCTGCTCGAGCCAGATCACGAAGTCGCGATAGGGGAGCGCGCTCTCAGGCGGGGTGATGCAGCGACAGAAACGCCGGAAGGCGGCCCAGAGCGCCCCGGCTTCCAGGGTCGTGAGCCCAGCCCCGGCGATGGAGGCCCCTTCCTCTTCACGGTCAACAGACGGCGGCACGGCTGCCTGCAACAGCGCAAAGGCCTCCTCCCATTGCGCCGGCCCACCGACCACGCTGCCCCAGCGTGCCACGGCCTCCAACGCCGCGGCATCTTGTGGGGTGATGCCAAGCGGAGCCCAGTCGAAGTAAGGGGAACGCCAGGCCTGGACCGTCGGTCGCCAGGCAAAGTGCCCATCACCGGGGATTGTCAGTGAGAGCAGATCAAGCAGCGCTGCGATGGCAGGATTGCCCCGCAGCGGCTGCCCCCCCGCTACCCGCACCGGCAACCCGTATTCGGCGCCAACCTGCTGGAGATGGGCGCGATAGGGCTCCAGGCTGCGCGCCAGGATCGCCGTCTCACCGGGTCGCAGGCCATCGCGGACGATCCGCGCCTTGACCCACCGCAGTGCCGTGCGCACCTCGGCCTCACGATCGGGCACGGCAGCCAGGGTCACGCTGCCGTTGGGTGCGGGCATCCGGTCGCCCACGCCGGCATACAGCGTGCGCTCCAGATGGGCCAGTGGCAATGCCCTGCTCGTGACGTCGGGCACAGCGGGCAGCGGCTCTGCCACAATGCGCAGTTCGCGCTCCAACTG
>MWBF01000444.1 GCA_002068935.1 Chloroflexi bacterium ADurb.Bin325 | reverse complement strand
GCCGGCCGCTGGCTCGACCGCGTCACGCCGCGGATCAGCCGCAACGTGAAGGCCGCGGGGAACTTCGAGCGGCTGGCGCGGCTGCTGCTCGAGGCGACGCCCGACCCGCTGGTGCTCGTGCTGGGCGGCGGCGTGCTGGGCGACGGCATGGCGCGGCTGGCCGCGGATGCGCGCATCGAGCTGGTGGAGAGCGATGTCTCGTTCGGCCCGCGCACCCAGCTCATCTGCGACGGCCACGACATCCCCTTCCCGGCCGATACCTTCGACGGCGTCATCGTCCAGGCGGTGCTCGAACACGTCGTGGACCCGCACCGCGTGGCCGAGGAGATCCACCGCGTGCTCAAGCCGGATGCGCTGGTCTATGCGGACACGCCCTTCATGCAGCAGATGCACGGCGGGCGCTATGACTTCGAACGCTTCAGCTACTGGGGCCACCGTCGCCTGTTTCGCCGGTTCAGCGAGGTGGACAGCGGGGTCACGTGCGGCCCCGGCATGGCGCTGGCCTGGTCGTACACCTACTTTCTGCGCAGCTTTGCGCGCGGCCGGCGCACGCGACACCTGCTCAACTTCTTCGCCAGCCTGACCTCGTTCTGGCTCAAGTATTTCGACGCCTATCTGGTCGACCGACCGGGGGCCATCGCGGCCGCGTCCGGCTACTACTTCCTGGGACGCAAGAGCGACGTGACCCTGGCGGATCGCGACCTGGTCCAGGCCTACAAGGCGGCGCGATGACGGCCCGCAGATCCTGGCTGCCCGGCCGCCGCGGCCTGTCGGCTGCGGGAGGGGCCATGTCGGCTCACGACAAGCGTGCAATGTTCTGGCGGATGCTGCTCCTGGCGGCCGGCCTGTTGCTGGCGGCCGCGCTTTTGGCGTTCCCCGCGGCGGCCTCGGACAGCGGCCCGCTCAATACGCCGACGCCCTCCCTGCCGCCGGGCACGGGCGGGCTGGTGGGCCGCGCCTGGAACGACCTCGACGCCGACGGAGCCTACGGGCCGGGCGAGCCGCCGCTGGCCGGGCTGACGGTCGCGATGCAGGGCCCGCTGGCCGCGTCGACGGTCAGCGACGCGGACGGCGCATACCGGCTGATCGGGCTGCCGCCCGGCATCTACCAGGTCACGGCCGCGCCGCCGGCAGGGTATCAGATGAGCACCCCGGCAACTTACAGCGTGCTGGTGGCGGCCGGCGCGCTGATCACGCTGGACTTCGGCGCATATCTGCCGCCGACCCCGACGCCGACGGCCACGCCCCAGCCGCTCCTGGATGCCTCTAACGCGGAGACGGCCTACTGCGGGGGGGTGTATCGGGGCGACACGCACGCGGGCAAGAACAACGTCAGCCGCTATAGCTGTCGGCCCGGCTGGGACGAGAGCGGACCGGAGCTGGTGTACCGCATCGAGGTCAACGCGGCGCAGCCGGTCTCGGTGGCGCTGCTCTCGGCGACCGCGGATCTGGATCTCTTCCTGATGCGCTACGTGTTCCCCGACTCGTGCGTGGCCGCGGGCGATACGTTTCTGACCTATCAGGCCGATCCGGGCGTCTATCTGCTCTCGGTGGACGGGTACGAGGGCGCGGCCGGCGCATACACCTTCCGGGTGGACTGTCCGCTGGGCCAGCAGGCCACCGCTACGCCGACCTTTACGCCGACGCAGCGGCCGACCGCCACGCTCACCCCGACGCCGGGGCCGACCTTCACGCCGTCGATCACGCCCCGGCCGTATCTGCTCTACCTGCCCCTCGTCCTGCGCAACTACCCGTTGCCGCCGCTGGAGCTGACCACGATCACGCTGCAAGCGGGCGTCGGCGGCTACATGGCCGCGACCGACACCACGCTGGATTCGTGGGAGCCGGCCACGCCGCAGGGCGACGACCGTGACCTGCGGCTCTTCTTCTCGCGCACGCAGGCCTACAGCACGAGCAAGTCGCCGGTGTTGCGCTTCGGCATGGATTTTCTGCCCGCCGGCGCGATCGTCGAGCGGGCGGAGCTGGAGCTGTACGTGCCGGTCGCGCCGGCGCACGACTTGCGCGGGGAGGTGCGCGGCCTCCTGCGGCCGTGGAGCGAGGCCAGCGCCACCTGGAACGAGGCCGCGACCGGCCAGCCGTGGGCCCAGCCCGGCGCGCGGGGCCTCGGCAGCGACCACTCAGCCTGGGTGAGCGCGGACCAGCGCATCGCCGCGGGCGGGCGGTGGTATGCCTTCGACGTGACTGCGCTCGCCGCGACCTGGGTGCGCAGCCCCGCTCAGAACTACGGGATGATCCTGTTTGCGCAGGCCGGCGCGGATGCGGCCAACGTGGAGGTGCAGTTTGCCAGCCGCGAGTATCCCGATCCGGCCCTGCGGCCGCGGCTGGTCATCACCTATGGCGTCCCGTAGACAGCCAGCATAAGGGACCAGACATGAAAAGATATATGGCGCTGGTAGGCCTGCTGCTGTTGTTCGGCATGGCCTCTGCCAGCCACGCGGCCCCCGTCGCGCCGACGGACGCGGATGCGGCCCCCGCCGGGCAGCCGGAGGCCATCCGCCTGCCCGACGCGCAGCCCCCCGGCATCTACGTCTTCTACGATTGGACAAAGGTGGACC
>MWBF01000443.1 GCA_002068935.1 Chloroflexi bacterium ADurb.Bin325 | reverse complement strand
ATTATACACCGATCCTTTCGGAACTGCTGGGGGTATTTTCGCGATTTGGCGGCGCGCACAAGGTGTGTTAGACTACAGTCCACGTTTGCAGGCTGCCCCGTGCGGCCAGGCATGAGCGGCAGCGGCAATAGCTTTCCGGCGGGGCCTCTCCCGACGGCCTTCGCTCCAACGCAGGAGGTGCGCCACTCAAGGGTCTGAGTCACGTCCATGCGGCCGGCGTTGCGCGGCCCTCTCAGCCCATCTTCGATCTTCCTTCTTTCTTCTTCCATCATGTTCTTGACGCGGCCCGGCAGAGCGGTTGCGGCCTGCGGCGCCCGAGTCGTTCGATTCACCCGGTCTTGGCCATTGGACTTGCGGAGGCGCGGCCTAGCAGTTCAATCGGGGATATCGCCCGCTCGACCGAATAGTTCTGTCTGCCCGGCCGGCCCGGCGGGTTAGCGCGGCTAACCCCGGGCCCCATGCAACATCATACCCCATTCTCAAGGAGCGTATACTTCGATGGCCAGTGTAACCTACGAACATGTCTATAAGCGGTTCGGCGACGTCATCGCCGTCAACGATCTGAACATCGAGATCGCGGACAAGGAGTTCCTCGTCTTCGTCGGGCCTTCCGGCTGCGGCAAGACGACCAGCCTGCGCCTGCTGGCTGGCCTGGAGGAGATCTCCGACGGCCGCATCCTGATCGGTGACCGCGTCGTCAACGATGTGCCGCCCAAGGATCGCGACATCGCGATGGTGTTCCAGAGCTATGCGCTCTATCCGCACATGAGCGTCTACGACAACATGGCGTTCGGCCTGAAGCTGCGGAAGGTGCCCAAGGCGGAGATCGACAAGAAGGTGAAGGAGGCCGCCGAGATCCTCGGCATCGGCCAGTTCCTCGACCGCAAGCCCAAGCAGCTCTCCGGCGGCCAGCGCCAGCGCGTGGCGGTGGGCCGCGCCATCGTGCGCAACCCGAAGGTCTTCCTCTTCGATGAGCCGCTATCCAACCTGGACGCCAAATTGCGCGTGCAGACCCGCGCCGAGATCAGCAAGCTCCACCAGCGCCTGGGCACCACGTTCATCTACGTGACCCACGACCAGGTGGAGGCCATGACGATGGCGAGCCGCATCGCGGTGATGAAGGACGGCATCCTGCAGCAGATCGATACGCCGCAGAACCTGTACGATCATCCGAGCAACGTCTTCGTCGCCGGCTTCATCGGCAGCCCGTCGATGAACTTCTTCGAGGCGACCGTGGTGGAGCAGGACGGCAAGCTGTACGTCGACGGCGGTTCGTTCAAGGTGAATATCCCCGAGAACAAGAAGGCCGACTACATGCCGCAGAAGGGCAAGAAGGTCGTGTTCGGCATCCGGCCCGAGGATATCTATGCGGCCCAGTATGCCGCGCCGGGCATCAACCCCGCGCCCGTCAAGGCCGACGTGGATGTCTCCGAGTTGATGGGCAACGAAATCTTCCTGTATCTGTTGAGCGGGAACAAGTCGTTCATCGCCCGTGTGGACCCGCGCACGCATGCCCGCCCCGGCGAGACGCTCGATCTGGTGATGAACATGGACAACATGCACCTGTTCGATCCGCAGACCGAGAAGACGCTGGACGTGATCTAAACATTAACTCTGCGGCCCCGGCCTCACCATCCCCCTCTCCTGACGTGCGAGCCTCCGGCTCGTCCAGCATCAGGAGAGGGGGAGCCGAGGAGGCGAGGTCGGGTGTCCGCAATTCTCGGATAGGCTTTTAACAGAAGGGCGGGGGTGAGAACCCCCGCCCTTTGATGTGCATTGTACGGTCGCCCGCGCGCCTAGCTCATCAGCGCGGCGGCCTCCGCGACCTCGCCGACGGCCTCCGCCGCCTCTTCCGCGGTGATGCGCCGGATCTTGCTCGGATCGGTCACCCGGTCGATGAAGAGCACGCCTTCGAGATGGTCGATCTCGTGCTGGAAGATGCGCGCGAGATAGTCGCGCGCCTTCAGGCGCAGCGGCCGGCCCTGCGCATCCTGGCCGCGGATCACGATCTCCGTCGACCGTTCGACCTCGCCGATATAGCCGGGGATGGACAGGCAGCCTTCCTCGCCCTCCTCGGTCACGCGAGAGGCCTTGACGATCTCGGGGTTGACGAACGCGTAGAGCTCCGCGGGCAGCCCTTCCTCCTCGTCGGCGGGCAGTTCCACGACGATGACGCGCTCCCGCACGTCGATCTGCGGCGCGGCCAGGCCCACGCCGGGCGCGGCGCGCATCGTTTCGATCATGTCGTCGATCAGTTGTTGTACTTCCGGCCCGAACCGTGTGACCTTGCGCGCCCTCTGGCGCAGGGTCGGGTGGCCGAGCGTGACGATCTCTCGCGTTGCCATCGCGTCCCTCGAATTATTCTGATCAGCAATATAAGAATTATATGCTGTTCGCGGCCTGCTGTCAAAATCTGCCGCGCTTTGGGGTGCGTTGTGACCTGGAGATAGAGATAGGCGTCGCCCCTTCGACTGTGAGCGCGCGAGCATCCAGCGCGCCTGCTGGAAATCGCTGGACGCGCCGGTCACAATTTGCGACGCAAGGTTAAGGAGGGTATAATACGGACTCAGACAGGCGGTCAGAATGGGCTGACGCGCCAGTT
>MWBF01000442.1 GCA_002068935.1 Chloroflexi bacterium ADurb.Bin325 | reverse complement strand
CATCCTGGTCACGCTGGCCGCGGCGAGCGACCCGGCCCTGGCCGCGCACATCCGGCTGGCGACGCTGGCCCAGGCGCAGGCGAACCGCCTCTTTGCGCTGACCAGCTTCCTGGTGGGCAAGAACCATCTGGCGCGGGAGGAAGGCTCCGGCGCGCAGTTCACCGGCAAATCGGGCATCTATGCGCCGCTGGAGATGACCTCGCGCTACAGCGGCGTGCTGGTCGAGATGGGCACCGACGACACCGAGGGGCTGGTCACCGCGGAGCTGGATCAGGTCACGCTGAGCAAATGGTGGGAGGGCGGCCCGGAGCCGGTGCGCAAGAAGATGCCGGTGGAGCTGTTCGCCAGCTATCTGCCCTCGCTCTACAGCAGCCGCCGTACGCTGGCGGATGTCTGGAGCCTGCCGGGCATGTCTTCCGACCGGGAGCCAGCGCCGGCGGTCGAGGCGGCCGTCGAGCCGGATGTCGAGACGACCGCGCCGCCGGCCGAGGCGATCGTCGAGTCGACTATCGAGATAGCTGCGCCGCCGGTCGAGGTGGACGACGAGCCGGCCATCGAGATGGCCGCGCTTGTGATCGAAACGGACGACGAGGCGGATGGTGAATCGGCGGAACCCCTGGACGCGGAAACGCCGGCGATTGCAGATGAGGCGGCGGCCCCGTCCGAATCCACCAGCGTCTCGTCCGAATGATTGCCGGGCGGCTAGACGGGCTTGAGCATCCGCGCCACCATGCGCGCCACGCCGACGAGTGCCATGCCGAGCTTGACGTAATCCGCAGAGTCGATGTGCTGGCTTGCCAGTTGCAGCTTGCTCAGCCCGTTGGCCTGCGAGCGCTGGTCGATGCGGGCATAGGCGTAGGCCGCGGTCGCGCCCAACGCTGCGCCCACGGCTGCACCGATCACGATGGCCGTCTTCTTGTCGATCACTTTGTTACCTCTCTTCGCCCTTTCAGCATTGTGGCCAGCGCGTAGCCTGACCCGCGCACCTGCGCGTTCTTTTCGTACGCCACGATGACCGGCGCGATGATCTTCTGGCTGACCTGGCCCGTGATCTGGTCGGCCTTGCGGAAGTAGCCGTAGACTTTGGGGAAGAATTCGCGCAAGATGCGGTTCAGCGCGAGCATCCCCTTGACCAGGAAGAAACAGATCACCGTCGGGATCAGACCGAAGATGAAGGCCAATAGCGCCAGCCAGATGATGGATAGGTCACGCCAGTTCGCCAGTGTCACGGACATCCTCCGCTCGGTCCTCGTTGCTGAATCGCCAGCCGTCGCAGCAGGGCATTGCGTCCTGCGCCATTCCGCACGGATGAAATTCTAGCAGAGAAGCCGGGGATGAGCAAGGAACGCGGGCTTCGGTTGGCGCAGCTTTGCGCCGTCTTGTGCGCCATGCTGGTCGTTGCAAGCGCGGCCACGCGGCCGCGCGTCATCTTCGGGCCGCAGCAGCATGTGGTCTCCATCAATCCCAAGATGGGCATGCACACCCGGCTGACCGACGAGGTGGAGCCCTGGAAGATCCAGAAGTCGTTCCAGATGGTGCGCGAGATGGGCGCGTCCTGGGTGGTCGAGTACTTCCTGTGGGCCGCGCACGAGCCCGCGCGCGGGGTCTACGACTGGAGCCACGCGGATCTCGTCGTGGATCACGCGGTCAACCAGGGGCTGACCATCATTGCGCGGCTGGGCTATGTGCCCGAATGGGCGCGGCCGGCAAAGACCCCGCCCCTCTACCTGGACGAGCGGGGCTACGCCGATTTTGCGCGCTTCGTGGCCGCATTCGTCGCCCACTTCCGCGGCCGCGTCGACTACATCATCATCTGGAATGAGCCGAACCTGAGCCAGGAGTGGGGCTATCGCGCGCCGGACCCGGCCGGGTACACGGAGCTGCTGCGGCAGGCGTATCTGGCCGCCAAACAGGCCAACCCCGCGGTGCAGGTGCTCGGCGGCGCGCTCGCGCCCACGCTCGCGCCGCGCGGGAGCGAGTGGGGCCTGGATGATCTGGTCTATCTGCAAGATATGTACGATGCGGGCGCGGCCGACTACTTCGACATCCTGGCCGTCCACGCCTACGGCTGGACCTTCGACCCGGACGAACCGGCCAGCGCGGACGCGGTGAACTTCAACCGCACGCTCCTCGTGCGCGAGCTGATGATCCGGAACGGCGACGCGGACAAACATATCATCATCACCGAGGGCGGCTGGAACGACCATCCGCGCTGGACCAAGGCCGTGCGCCCGCTCCAGCGCACCCGCTACACCGTGCGCGCCTACGAGAAGGTGCTGGCCGAGTGGCCGTGGGCCGATGCGCTCTGCCTGTGGGCGTTCCGCTACCCCCGGCCCGCCGGGACGTATCAGGACTACTACACCTTTGTGGACAGCGAGTTTCAGCCGAAGCCGATCTATCTGGCCGTGCAGCGGTACGCCGCGGGCGAGCCGTGGGAGGAGCTGCCGTGAGAGGCGTTGGCGCGCGTTGGCTCGCCCGGGATGTCCCGGCGGGGGGACGGGCCGCGGCCCGGCGCGGAGCGGGCTGGCGGGATCGGCTGCCGCCGCGGCGCGTGTGGATCGGCCTGCTCGTCCTGGCCGCTGTGATCGGCGTTGTCCTGCTGGTGCGGGGCGTCGTCC
>MWBF01000441.1 GCA_002068935.1 Chloroflexi bacterium ADurb.Bin325 | reverse complement strand
CGATACGCTGGTCATCTTCGACCACGCCAAACACCAGCTCATCGTCCTGGCCAACGCGCACAACACCGGCGATCCAGACGCGGCCTACGATGATGCTGTGCGGCGTATTGACCAGATTCTGGACGCGCTGGCTGCCCCGCTGCCCTACCTTGACGAGTGTCCCGCCGCGAGCGAGGACAACCTGCGCTCCAACGTCAGCCGCGCCCAGTTCGAGGCCAACGTCCGCGCGGCCAAAGAGTACATCGCCGCCGGCGACGCCTTCCAGATCGTGCTCTCGCAGCGTTTCAGCCGCCGGACGTGCGCGCCGCCGTTCACCATCTACCGGGCGCTGCGCGCGCTCAACCCCTCGCCCTACATGTTCTTTCTGCGCTTCAGCGACGACCTGGCGCTGATCGGCGCCTCGCCGGAGATGATGGTGCGCCTGGAGGAGGGGATCGCCACCGTGCGGCCCATCGCCGGGACGCGCCCGCGCGGGCGCGACGAAGCCGAGGACAGCGCGCTGGCCAGTGAGCTGCTGGCCGACGAAAAAGAGCGCGCTGAGCACGTCATGCTGGTGGACCTGGGCCGCAACGACCTGGGCCGCGTCTGCGAATACGGCACGGTGCACGTGCCGCACATGATGATCGTCGAGCGCTACTCGCACGTGATGCACATCGTCAGCCAGGTACAGGGGCGGCTGCGCGCCGGGCTGGGCGCCTTCGACCTGCTGCGGGCCACCTTCCCCGCCGGGACGCTCAGCGGTGCGCCGAAGGTGCGGGCCATGGAGATCATTGAGGAGCTTGAGGGCACACGGCGCGGGCCGTATGGCGGCGCGGTGGGCTACTTCAGCTTCGACGGCTCAATGGACACCTGCATCACCATCCGCACCATGCTCATGCGCGGCGACGAGGTGACTTTTCAGGCGGGCGCGGGCATCGTCGCCGACAGCGATCCGGCCCGCGAGTACGAGGAGACGGTCAACAAGGCGCGGGCGGTAGCCGTGGCCGTGCAGAACGCCGAGCGCGGATTGGGATAGGAGCAGGTGACGATGATCCTGGTCATTGATAACTACGACAGCTTCACCTATAACCTGGTGCAATTGATGGGCGAGCTGGGCGCTGAGTTGCGCGTGGCCCGCAACGACCAGATCGCGCTCGACGAGATACGCGCGCTGCGCCCATCGCACATCGTCATCTCGCCCGGCCCCGGCACGCCCGACGACGGCGGCATCTCGCTCGACGTGATCCGCGCCCTGGGGCCGACCACGCCGATCCTGGGCGTGTGCCTGGGCCAGCAGTGCATCGGCCAGACGTATGGCGGGCGCGTCGTGCGCGCCCCGCGCCTGATGCACGGCAAAATCAGCCCCATCTACCACAAGAACGCCGCGCTGTTCACCGGCGTGCCCAGCCCGTTCGAGGCGACGCGCTACCACAGCCTGATCGTCGAGGAGCCGCTGCCCGCCGCGCTGCTGGTCACCGCTTTCACCGAGGCCGGCGAGGTGATGGCCCTGCGCCACAGGGAGCACCCGGTCGTCGGCGTGCAGTTTCACCCGGAAAGTATCCTGACGAAGTACGGCGCGCGTATTGTGCAGAACTTCCTGGAGCACCGCCTGTGAGGGGATGATCGGTGATCAGCGATCAGCTTCCAGCCTTCGAGATTACTTGTAACCGACAACTGATCACTGACAACTGACAACCGATCACCAACCACCAGCCACCAGCCACCACGAGGAGCCACCATGAACCCAGTCATTGACATCCAGCGCGCCCTTGACGTGATCAGCCGCTTCGGGCAGCTTCGCGCCGAGGAGGCCGAAGCGGTCATGAGCCAGATCATGCGCGGGGAGGCCACCGAAGCGCAGATCGGCGCCTACCTGATGGGCCTGCGCATGAAGGGCGAGACCGAGGCCGAGATTCTGGGCAGCGCCCGCGCCATGCGCGCCAACGCCATCCGGGTGCCCACGCGCTTTGACGGCGACCTGCTCGATACCTGCGGCACCGGCGGCGATCGGTCGGGCACGTTCAACATCAGCACGACGGTCGCCTTCGTGGCGGCGGGCGCGGGCGTGCGCATCGCCAAGCACGGCAACCGCGCCAGCACCAGTCGCTGCGGCAGCGCCGACGTGCTGGCCGAGCTGGGCGTCAACCTCGACCTGACGCCGCAGCAGGTCGGGCGCTGCGTGGACGAGATCGGCATCGGCTTTTTGTTTGCCCCGAAGCTGCACCCGGCCATGAAGCACGCCATCGGCCCGCGCCGCGACCTGCACGTGCGCACCATCTTCAATATCCTCGGCCCGCTGACCAACCCGGCAGGCGCGCGCCGCCAACTGATGGGCGTCTTCGCCCCCGACCTGACCGAGTACCTGGCCAACGTGCTCGGCGAGCTGGGAGCGATCTCGGCCATCGTCGTCTGCGGCTACGGCAACATTGACGAGCTGACTACGACCGGTCCCAACGTCGTCAGCCATTACGCCGCTGGCGCGGTGCGCACCTTCGAGCTGAATCCGCTGGACTATGACCTGACGCCCGCCCACATCTGGGAGCTGCTCGGCGGGGACGCGGCGGAGAACGCACGTATCCTGCGCGGCATCCTCAGCGGCCAGGTCAACGCCGCCAAGCGCGACGTGGTGCTGCTCAACGCGGGCGCGGCGCTGGTGGCA
>MWBF01000440.1 GCA_002068935.1 Chloroflexi bacterium ADurb.Bin325 | reverse complement strand
GAAGGCTCAGGCGCGCCACGGCCGCGCCTGCATGCCACACCTCCGCGTCGAGCCCGCCGCGCTCGTTCGGCGTGAGGTCGCGCGCCTGCCAGTCCGCGGCCGCGGACAGCCCGTAGGTCTCCACGGTCACGCCCGGCTGGACCGCGTCGGCCAGCGCCAGCGCGCCGGCGTCGTCAGCGCACACGACCAGCAGGCCGTATGGCGGGAGCTGGCCCACGAACTGGCGAAACGCGGCGGCAAAGGCGGCCGGCGTCGGGTAACAATCGACGTGATCCCAGTCCACGTTGGTGACGACGCCCACCTCCAGCCGCAGCCCCAGGAACATGCCGTCGTACTCGTCCGCCTCGATGACGAAGGGGCCTTCGCCGGCGCGGGCCGCGACGGACGTGGACAGCAGCGCGCCCTCCGCGGGGCCGACGGCAATCTGTCCGCCGACGATGAAGCTGGGATCCATGCCCGCGCGCAGCAGCACGATCGCGATCATGCTGGTCGTCGTGGTCTTGCCGTGGCTGCCGGCCACGCCGATGCCGTGATGCCCCTCGATGAGCGGGCCGAGAAAGTCGGAGCGCTTGACGATCGGGATGTGCGCGGCGCGCGCGGCGACGATCTCCGGGTTGTCCTCCGGCACGGCGGACGAGACGAGCACCAGGTCTGCGCCGGCGATCTGCTCCGCGCGGTGCCCGCGATACACGGCGACCCCGCGCGCGGCCAGCGCGTCGGTCGCCTCGTTGAGCCGCTGATCCGAGCCGGAGACCGTGAAGCCGCGCTGCAACAGGAAGCCGGCGATGGCCGACAGGCCCGTTCCGCCGATGCCGATCAGGTGGATATGAAATGCGGCCCGCGTTTCGGCCGCGCTGTTCAGCCGCGCGGCCCAGCCGGGCGCGTCTGCGCGCCCCGCGTGCGGGCGTGTTGGCCGGTCGGCGTCGGACATCGTTGCGCTCATTTCCAGAACCGTGCCAGGATCAAGAGGATCACCAGCACAATCAGATACTGCCATGTGAACACGGCAGGCGGCAAAAACCGGATGATCGCCTGGTTCAGCGGCGAGAGATCGCCGCTGCGGCCCAGGAGCGGGTAATTGGCCGAGTTCAGATAATACCACAGACTGCCGACGAACAAGTAACCGTTGAGTATGCCGTTGCCCAGGTCGAAGGCGAGCTTGCCGCGCTTGCCGCGGAACACGAGCGTGTCGCCCTCGTAGGCGATGTAGGCGATGACGATCAGGAACCCGCAATAGAGCAACATGCGCGCGGTCAGCTGGGCGGTAGCGTCGGATCCGACGAAGTAGGCGAGCGCCCGGTTTGCGAAGGCCTGGTAGCGCTCCTCGATGAATTCGGTGACGAAGAGGGCGATGAGCAGCATGGCCGTGACGCCCAGTTCGCGCGGGTAGCCGCGGATCACGCCGATGACGGCGAACATGATCCAGACCGCTATGAAGGCGATCTCGAGATAGCCCATCGCCCTACCCTCGCTTCTCGCTGCGGTTGCCCAGCCGGGTCGCCAGCAGCACGAACAGCGCGATGATGGCCGCAAAGAGCAGCGCGAGCGAGCCCTGGTCGGCCATCGCATTCAGGCCGTTCAGGGCGCGTGCCCAGAGCTGGCTGATGAACGACGGCCCCGCGGGCAGGGCCGCCGTCGCGGGAACGGCGAAGCCTGCGCCGAAGAGCGCTGCGGGCAGCGCCAGTTGCAGCGTCGCGTCCGGCAGCAGCACGCGGATCAGGAATGCGGTCAGCACGTAGCCGATGCCCAGGCCCAGGAACAGGCCGAGGATCGACTGCCGTGAATGCAGGATCTTCAGCGTCCCCAGCAGGAACGCGGCCGCGACGAGCAGGGCCAGCACCAGGAACATGCCGGGGCCGCTGGGGAGGCCGGCGTCGTTCACGTTGATGATCCGCGCGACGCTGCCGACCCGCTCGAACGCGGCGTCCAGCGCCGCGTTGCGATCCTCCGCGGCCAGGGCTTGCAGCCCGCCCGCAAAGACGAAGCGCACCCCGAAGACCATACCGTTGACCAGCGTCGCGACCTGTCCGGCGGCCCGGCTGAGCGCCAGCAGGCCCAGCAGGAGGAGGCCGGCGGTGGACAGCATGGACTTCGTGCCGCGCTGATGCCCCAGCACGCCGAAGAGCGCCATCACGGTCGCCAGGATGATGATCGATGACATGGCTACATCCCTGCCAGCTCTGTCAGTACACGGGCGATATTATACGCGGCCTCCGGCTGGCAGAGCCGGGCCGCGGCTTGCGACATACCTTGCAGCTCGCCTGGGGCGTCCAGCAACTCGAGGATCGTCGGCGCCAGGCGAGCTGACAAGTCGGAGTCCACGATCACGACTGCCGCGCCGTGATCGGCCAGATATGCGGCATTGGCGTCTTGGTGCTGCCCCGCGTGGGGGTAGGGCGCCAGGATGCTCGGCAGGCCGCGGGCCGGGAATTCTCCCAGCACGGATGCGCCGGCGCGGGCGACCACGAGGTCGGCCGCGGCCAGCGCCTGCACCATCTCCTCGTGCAGGTAAGGATAGGGCCGGTAGCGGGCGAGCAGGTCGATCGGCAGGACGCCGGCCAGTTCCTGCGCCGCGCGCTCGACCGTCGGCCAGTCCAACTGGCCGCTCACGTGGACCACCTGGCAGCGCGGCAGCAGCGCCGGCAGCGCGGCGGTC
>MWBF01000439.1 GCA_002068935.1 Chloroflexi bacterium ADurb.Bin325 | reverse complement strand
CCTGCCCAAGCCGATGGGCGCGGCCGCGCTGGCCCAGGCGTTGCAGAACCTCGGCGTGGCGACCGCGCAGCCGGCGGAGGGCGCGACGATCCTGATCGTGGATGACGACGCGGAGATCCGCGCGCTGCACGGCGACCTGGTCCGCACGCATTTCCCCGACTGTCGGATCCTGCTGGCCGCCAACGGCCGACAGGCGCTGGATCTGCTCGAAGGCGGCGAGCGCCCCCTGTTCGTCCTGCTGGATCTGATGATGCCGGAGCTCGACGGGTTCGGCGCGCTGGAGGCGATCCAGCGCAACGCGCAGTTGCGCGACACCCCGGTCATCGTGCTGACCGCGCAGCGCCTGTCGGACGAGGATCTGGCCCGCCTGAACCGCGGGGTGGGCGCCATCCTGCAGAAGGGCGTCTTCTCGACCGACGAGACGCTGGCCCAGATCGAGCGGGCGCTGGCGCGCAACCGTCGGCTGGGCAGCGAGCCGCAGCGGCTGGTGCGCAGGGCCATGGCCTACATGCACGCCCACTATGCGCAGGAGCTGACGCGCGGGGAGCTGGCCCAGGTCGTCGGCCTGAGCGAGCGCCACCTGGCGCGCAGCTTTGCGGCCGAGATGGGCCTTTCGCCTATGGAGTATCTCAACCGCTATCGCATCGCGCAGGCGCGCCGCCTGCTCGACGAGAGCGACGCCAGCATCGCCCAGGTGATGGAGGCGGTCGGCTTCGGCGACAGCAGCTATTTCGCCCGCATCTTCCGCCGCGAGGTCGGGATGTCGCCCCGCGCCTACCGCGGCCGCCGGGACGCTCCCCGCCCGCCGCGGCCCTGATCTGTCCCAATTGTATCGAAAAAAGTCCCAATCGAACAAGACAGCACGCGGCATTTGGGAGTATCATGGCCGCGCGAGCTCGCATCAGATGTCCCCTTTTTAAAACGCGAAGCTCTTCTACACCGTATACCGCAATCTGAGCGCACGGTTGCGCTCGTGGTGCTGATGCACGCGAGGGTGAGCCCAATGACGCAGGCTGCCACTCCGGGGTCCGCGGTGATGACAAAGACGGCGTTGATAGCGGTCGAGGATTCTAACATCCTCTACCTGCTCCAACGCTATGCCGAGGAGAGCGGGTTCGAGACGGTCACGGCCCGCACCAGCACGGTCCTCGACAGAGCCACGCACCTTCAACCGGTCTTCATCATCCTGGACGGCGCCCTGCCCGAAGCCGCCGGCCGAAAACTGTTGTCACGCCTGCATGCGCGGGCCGAAACTCGCACCATTCCGGTCATTCTCTATGTCAGCCTGGACGAGCCGGCCGCCCCGTGGACGACGGGGGCCGCCGGATGCCTGCCCAAATCGGTCAAATATGCGGATTTCCTGACGATGTTGGCGCACATAGGTGTGATGCGCGGGGATCATGCAACCGGCGATGCCATGGCATGCGCCTCCGATGTTTGAGAACAGGATGCTTCCCATGTTCGAGCAACCGAGCGAGCGCCCCAACCTTCTCGAAGTCGTCGACCTGAAGAAACATTTTCCCATCAAGCGCGGGTTCCTTTTCGAAAAGGAGGTGGGCGCGGTCAAGGCCGTGGACGGCGTGAGCTTCTTCATCCGCGAGGGGGAGACGCTGGGGCTGGTCGGCGAGAGCGGCTGCGGGAAGACGACCATCGGCCGGCTCATCTTGCGCGCCCATAACCCGACCGCCGGCCAGGTCTGGTTCCAGGATCGCCGCATGGGGCGCGTGGATGTCGCCCGGCTGGACGAGGGCGAGCTGCGCGAGCTGCGCCAGAACATGCAGTTGATCTTCCAGGACCCCTATTCCTCGCTCAACCCGCGCATGACGCTGCTCGAGATCGTGGGCGAGCCGCTGCGCAACCACGGCCTCGCCAAGGGCAACGAACTCAAGGCGCGCGTGGCGGAGCTGCTGAAGGTCGTCGGGCTGCGGCCCGAATACATGACCCGCTATCCGCACGCGTTCAGCGGCGGCCAGCGCCAGCGCATCGGCGTGGCGCGCGCATTGGCGCTGCACCCGCAGCTCGTCGTCTGCGACGAGCCGGTGTCCGCGCTGGACGTCTCGGTGCAGGCGCAGATCCTCAACCTGCTGCAAGCCCTGCAGGGCGAGTTCGGGCTGACCTATCTGTTCATCTCGCACGACCTGAGCGTGGTCGAGCACATCAGCGACCGCGTGGCCGTGATGTATGTGGGCAAGCTCGTGGAAAGCGCCGCGACGACCGACCTCTTCCTGACGCCCCGCCATCCTTACACCGAGGCGTTGCTCTCCTCGGTGCCGAAGCCGGATCCGCGCATCCGAACCGAGGCTGTGCCATTGACGGGTGAGGTAGCCGACCCGGCGCATCCACCTAGCGGCTGCTATTTCCATCCGCGTTGCAAGTACCGTATCGACCGCTGCGTCGTCGAAGAGCCGATGTTGCGGCCGATCGCGGACGCAGGCGCGTCTGCATCCGACCACTTTGTCAGTTGTCACCGGGCGGAAGAGCTGCGCTTGCTCGGCGTGGCCGGCCTTGCGTAGCCGGGCTGCCTGCAACGCGCGACCTGAGTTCACGGGTTCATTTTTCGAGGAGGAAAATTCACGATGAAGCAGCGAACGATTTCGCGACGCGAGTTTCTGCGGCTGTCCGCGCTGGGCGCCATAGGGGCCGCCGCAGGCCGCCGCGGCGGGCAGTCGAAG
>MWBF01000438.1 GCA_002068935.1 Chloroflexi bacterium ADurb.Bin325 | reverse complement strand
CCTCGCCTATCTGCTGGGCCAGCCGTTCCCGGTCTACCCGATTGTGGGCTGCCGGACGGTCGAGCAGGTGCGCGATAGCTGCGCAGCGGCCGGGCTGCATCTCACAGCCGCGGAGCTGGCGTATCTCACGGAAAGGCAGTAATCATGCAACTCTCATACGAGCGCTACCTGGATCAGGTGCTCGGCGGCTGGATCGGCAAATCCATGGGCGGCGCGATCGGCGCGCGCTTCGAGGGCTACAAGGGCTGGATCGAGATCGCGGCCTCCGAGATGTTCCCCGACAAGATGCCGCCCAACGATGACCTGGATCTGCAGGTGCTCTGGCTCAAGGTGCTGGAGGAGAAGGGCGCTGCGCTGACCTCGGACGACCTCGCCGCGGCCTGGCTGGAGGGGTGCTGGTACCCGTTCAACGAGTACGGCATCTTCCGCCGCAACTGGCAGCTCGGCATCCACCCGCCCATGTCCGGGCGCTACGGCAACCAGTTCTGGGAGACGGGCGAGGGCTGCCCCATCCGCTCGGAGATCTGGGGCTACGTCTTCCCCGGCGCGCCGGATCTGGCGGCCCAGTACGCCGCGTACGACGGCGCGCTCGACCACACCGAGCAGTCGGTCGGCGCGGAGCAGATGCTGGCCGCGATGGCCGCGATGGCCTTCTTCGTGCCCGACGTGCGCCGTCTCACCAGCATGTTCATCCACTATCTGCCCGCGGGCGCGCCCATCGAACGGCTGACGCGGGCCGCGTTCCAGTGCTACGACGAGGGCGTGAGCCTGCGCGATGCGCGCGACCGGCTGATGGCGCTGGCCGGCCACCCGGAGGCGTGCGACTCGCAGATCAACATCCCGTTCACCTTCCTGGGGCTGCTCTACGGCGGCAACGACCTGGAGAAGGTGATGCTCTCCGCGCTGGCGTGCGGCTACGACACGGACTGCACCCTGGCCTCCGCGGCCGCGCTCGTCGGGCAGATCCTCGGCGCAAGCCGCATCCCGGAGAGCCTGAAGGCGCCCATCGGCGACGAGCTGGTCATGGGCATCCAGTATCGCCGGCCGGAGATGACGCTGACCGCGCTGGCCCGCGACACCGCGCGCATGGGCGTGCTGCTGGCGCGCGAGCTCGCGACCGGCGTCACCATCGCGGACGCGCCTGAGCTGACGCCGCTCCCCGCGACCGCGCAGGCCCCCGCGACGCGGCTGCGCATCGACTACGCGGGGCTGCCCGCGGCCGCGCCCGGCGACGCGCTCCGGGTCACGGCCCACATCGAGGGGGTCGCGGCGGAGGACGGCGTGCTGACCGTCGAAGGCCCCGCGGGCTGGACGGTCGTGCCGGCGACCGCGCCTGTCTCGCCGATCCGCCGGGCGATCCCGCTGACGCTGCACGCGCCCCTCGCCGCGGAGAGCTGGCCGCTGCGCAACCTGTTCGCCGCGCGGCTCTCCACCGGCGAGACCTACCAATTCGGCGTCGCGGGGGCCGGGCTGTATAAGCTGCTCGGCATCTACTACGACGCCCTGCCGGACGAGGACGACCCCATCCAGCAGGCCCGACGCTTCAACCAACACTACGTCTCGCTCCAGAAGGAGTACATCCCGGAGCCGGAGCCGGACGTCGCGGGGCTGTACGATGCCTGGTCGCGCAAGCTGGGCCGGCCCGCGCTGATCGCGTCCTACGAGAACGAGATCGACCTCGCCCGGCTGATCGGGCTGCGCGGGCCGTACTGCGCCTACGTCTACCGCGAGATCATCTGCCCGGAGGAACGGCCCGGCTATCTGGTCATCGGTAACAACGAGGCCTTCCGGGTCTATCTGAACGGTGAGCTGGCAGGGGAGAACGACGAAAGCGTCTGGTGGACGCCGTTCAACAACGTCTTCCCCGTCAGGCTCAGGCAGGGCGTCAACCGCCTGCTCGTCAAGCTCGTCAAGCGCGGGGAAGACCTGCACTTCACCCTCGCCTTCCGCCATCAGACCGGCCAGTGGGGCCAGCATCACCAGGTCGAGGACTGGATGGTCGATCTCAGCGATAAAATATAGAGGCAAGTCAGCCACAGAGGGCACAGAGGAAACAGAGATTCCTCTCTGAGTCCTCTGCGTTCTCTGTGGCTCAATAATGGAGGGATGCCATAGAGACAGGTCAGCCACAGAGAGCACAGAGAAAACAGAGATTCCTCTCTGAGTCCTCTGCGTTCTCTGTGGCTCAATAATAGGGAATGCCATAGAGACAGGTCAGCCACAGAGGGCGCCGAGGAAACAAAGATTTCTCTCTGAACCCTCTGTGTTCTCCGTGGCTCAATAATGGGGGATACCAATGAATGCACTCGAACGTTTCATCGCCGTCATGGAATATCAGCCCGTGGATCGGGTCCCCAACTGGGAGCTGGGCGTCTGGCCGCAGACCGTGGATCGCTGGGACGAGGAGGACCTTTCCACCCGCTGCCTGCACTACAACTGGTTTCCCGGCGAAGCCAGCCTGGGCATGGACCCCAAGGAGTTCATCTACTTCAGCCCCGCAATGATCCCCGCGTTCGAGGAGGAGACGCTGGAGGAGGACGAGCGCACCGTCACCTTCCGCGACACTTACGGCCGGATCCGCAAGGCGCTGAAGGAGGGGACGACGCGCGGCGGCCGCATGTCGATGGACACCTATCTCAGCTTCCCCGTCACCGACATGGCAAGCTGGCGCGAGATCAAGAA
>MWBF01000437.1 GCA_002068935.1 Chloroflexi bacterium ADurb.Bin325 | reverse complement strand
CCCGGCGCGCAAGCCGGAGGCTCGCCCAGGGCCAGGAACGGGGGATGGGGCGAGGCGAGCAGGGCGCTTCTCGGCTAGATCACTCGCGCGCCGAGGTGAAGAGCTCGTTGAGGAAGGCCTGTTCGAGCGCGACCGTCTCCTCGACCGAATCGTAGATGGGCGCGGTGACCTTGACCAGCACCGTGCCGTCCTGCGGGTCGCGCGCATAGCTGGGCCAGAGGTAGAAGTACATCACCGCGTGCTCCGCGGCGCCGCCCTCCACGGCCTTGGTCGCCAGCAGCCGCAGCGCATAGAGCTGGCCCTCCTGGAGCGGCACCGGCTCCGACCCGGCGGTGGTCTGCCACCCGTCGGCGTCATAGCAGATCTGCGGCGAGTGGAAGCTCTTGGACTTGCGGCTGCCGATCAGGCTCAGCCAGACCGCCTTGCCGTCGGGCCGCTCGTAGAGCCGCTGGACGTACTGCTCCGGCTCCAGCAGGATAAAGACCTCAAGGTTAGTCTGGGGCACCTCGATGCCCTGCCAGTCGCCCAGTTGCAGCGGCAGCGCCTGGAGGTCGGCGGCCAGGTTGAAGTCGAAGGGCGATGTGACCGCGCGCTCGCGGTCGGTCCGCCGCCAGTTGTCGATGTCCGCGACGAACTCGTGGCCGCCCGCGGTGTTTGCGCCCAGCGGATGGCCCAGCGTGATCCACAGGGTTGCGCCGACCGCGGCGAACAGCAACACCACGATCAGAAGATATCGTCCCTGATCTCGCGACATCCGCACCACCGGCTGAAGAGCATGAGCAGGACGACTGCGCTGGCAAAGAAGACGATGCCGGAGTAGTCGTGATAGTACTTGAACGCGGTCTCCGCGCCCCAGGTGTTCGCCACGCCGAGCAGCGACGCCACGCGCAGCACGTTCCCCAGCGCGGCGATCGGGATGCTGCTGAACGCCAGGAACAGCTTCCCGAACCACGACCCATCGACGATGAACACCACCAGGCCGACCAGCGTCAGCAGCGTGACGATCGAGCGCAGGCCGCTGCACTGCGCGCCGACGACGAGCTGCGCGTTGGGCAGGCTGACCTGCGCGCCGTTGACCGTGATCGGCACGCCGAACAGGCGCACGCATGCGGCAGAGAGCGAGCCGGTGATCTGCGCCAGCGGCACGCTCAGCGGCTCCACGAAGGGCAGCGGGGCCATGAAAAAGAGGAAGGCCACCGGAAACGCCAGCCGACGCAGGGCCGCGCCGCCGAGCAGATACCAGATGACGCCGGCCAGGATGACGATGGCCGCGAGGGTGGCGACGAAGTAGGCGCGCTGCATCAGCGCGTAGATGTAGACGGCCAGCCCCAGCACCACCGGGATCGCGCCCGCGGTCGCCGTCGCCACCCGGCGTCGGTCAGCGGGCCACCGGCTCCACAGCCGCCACGCAAAGAACGCCGAGATCAGCGGGACCAGCGGGCCATGCGAGTAGTAGTCGTTGCCGAGCCATTCGCCGACGAGCCAGCGGAGCACGGGGTAGAAGAGGGCCAGCAGCAGGAGCCCGATCAGGGCTGCGCCGGCCGCCCGGCGTGTGCGTTCCGTCATACGATGGAGTATACGGGCAGGAGAGGCGGGTGTCAAATGGGTTCGAAATCAGCTGCACGGGCGGCGCGGCCTCCGCCCTGGGCGCCTGTCCGGGCATCCTGAGCGGGTGTACGGCTCGCCGTGGCTGACGACGCAAGGCCAGTCGAAGGAGCGGACGTGAGGGCCGCCCCTTCGACTGCGCCCGCACTGCGTGCGGCCTCCGCTCAGGGTGCTTCCGGTATTTTTGCCCTCTGGCTCGGTCGGAGACCGGCCAGAGCGGGTGAAAATGCCGGGGCCGGTCTGACCGAGCCCCCTGGCGAACGCGAGGTTCGTAGTGGGCGCTTCAGCGCCTTGCCGGGCGCGGGGCGCTCAAGCGCCTACTACAAACAGAAGCGGCCGCGCGAACGCCGAGCATCCTGAGCGAGTGGGCGGCTCAACGCCGTTGACGGGCTGCCGCCAGTCGAAGGATGCTCGACGAGACAAAGCCGTGCTCAAGGCTGCACGCCCGGCAGCCAGCCGGTCGCGCTGTCGAAATCCACCTCGTTATGGGTCAGCAGGACCAGATCCGTGCCGTCGGGCATCATGCGGAAGACCTCGCTGTAGCCGCTGCCCGGCCGATAGCCGGTGAAGACGATCCAGCTCCAGACCGCGGGCCCCCAATGGGGCGCGAAGGGGCGCAGGGTGCGCGAGACCAGCGGCACGACGCCGGTCCCGTCCGCGTTGGCCCGGTAGAGGGTCTGCTCGCTGCGCGAGCCCCAGAAGACCAGTTGATCCCCCGCGGGGCTCCAGCTCGGCTGCGCGTCGCTGTGGGGGCCGACGAGGAGCGGCTGCATGCCGCTGCCGTCCGCGGCCATCGTGTAGAGCGCCGTGACGCCGCCGTTTATGCTCTGCTCGAACACGATGCGGTTCGTGGCCCACGACCAATCCGGCCACTCCTGGCTGCCCGCGGCCGTCGCGCTCAGCGGCGTAACCTCGCCGGTCGCCATGTCCAGGCGGTAGAGGTGGGGCCGGCCGTCGCGCATCGATGCGAAGATCAGGTATACGCCGCCGGACGACCAGGCGGGGTTGTAGTCCTGCGCGCCCTCCTCGGAGAGCCGACGGGCGTTGCGCCCGTTTCGGCTCATGCGCCACAGCTCACGGCTCCCGTCCGCGCGCGTCACGCTGTAGGCGATCCAGCGGCCGTC
>MWBF01000436.1 GCA_002068935.1 Chloroflexi bacterium ADurb.Bin325 | reverse complement strand
GCTGGTGGCGACCGCGGAGGCGCTGGTCGCGCTGCAACAGCCGCTCAACGCCAGCCGCGGGGTCTGCAAGCCGATCCCTTATCTGCCGATGATTCTGCAATAGGGTCATTCTGCCATCGGACAACATTCATTCTGCGGAGGAAATCGTCGTGTCTCGTCGTCTTAACCTTATCGCCCTGATCGCGCTGGTCCTGATGATGGTGGTCGCCCCCGTCCAGGCCCAGGACGCCGGAACCAAGCAGGTCGGCCTCGTCATCGCCTTTCCCGACGGCACGCAGCACACCGAGGTCGTGACCGTCCCTGCCGACGCCACCACCTTCGATGCGCTGAAGGCGGCCAAGATCGAGCTCGCCAGCCAGGAGACCTCCTTCGGCCCCGCGGTGTGCAGCATCAACAAGACGGGCTGCCCCGCGGACGACTGCTTCTGCAACGACAAGGAGTTCTGGGCCTACTTCCACCTGGACAACGGCCAGTGGGCCTCGGCGATGGAGGGCGTGGGCGCTTACGTGCCTGCCGCCGGCGCGGTCGAAGGCTTCGCATGGAGCGCCTCGGACGAGAACTTCAACCCGACGGTGAAGCCGGCCGTCATGACGTTTGCGCAGCTCGCGTCCAGCTCCGGCTCCGGCGCGGGGCAAAACAGCGTGCTCCTGATCGTGGCGATCATCGCGGTCATCGTGATCGCGGCCCTGGTCGTCCTGTATCTGCGCCGGGCCAAGCGGTAGGGACAGATCCCGGCCGGCGGGGAAGCGTGTCATCATGTACAAAAGGGCAATCGTGCGGGTCCTGACCTTCCTGGCAATCGTGCTGCTGGCAGCCACGGCCATGCGGCCCGCGACGGTCGCGGCCTCCGGCAGCCGCCAGGAGGGGCCGAACCGGGCCGCGCTCGTCGTGCGCTTCAGCGACGACAACGTGGTTACGCGGTGCGTGGCGTTCAGCGAGCCGACCATCGACGGCGAGGAGCTGCTCCGGCGCTCCGGGCTGGAGGTCGGGTTCGCCAGCAACGGCTCGCTGTGCAGCATCCAGAACGCGGGCTGCCCGATCAACGACTGCTTCTGCCGCTGCCCCTTCCCTGAGTGCGAATACTGGGCCTTCTATCAGCAGAAGGACGGCGCGTGGCAGTACTCCAACGTCGGCGCGGCCTGGTCGCAGGTCAGCGACGGCGCGGTGCAGGCGTGGTCGTGGGGGTCGGGCAACTGGGTCTCGGCCACGGAGCCGCCCGCCGCGAACTTCGAGGAGCTCTGCCGGGACGGCGACAACACCGCCGCGGGCGGCGCCTCCGCCGCGGGGACGCCGGCCAGCCCGTCCGGCCCGTCGATCCCAGAGCCGATGACCATGCTGATCCTGGCCGGCGGCCTGGTGGGGGTGGCGGCGTACGCCTGGCGGGCGCGGCGCTAGCGCCGGCCGCCGGGAGGTCGACGCGGCCTGGCAAAAAAGCATGTCGATCAAGCGCATCGTCAGTGTGGGACTTCTGGTGGCAGCCGCGGCCTTCGCGGGCGTATGGGTGCGCCCGACGGAGGCCGCGGCCATGGCGCGCGACCGGCTGGCCGACGGCCGCGCCGCGATCGCGCACATCGGCGCCGCTGGCGCGCCGGCGGCCCCGCCTCCCGTCATGACGCCGACCCCACAGTCCGCCACATCCGGGCCGCCGCCCCTGCTGCCGGTCGCCGACCGCTCGTTCAACGCCGCCCTGCTCCCCGGCTATGCGGCCTATCTGATCATGGCCGGCCTGCTGGCCGGCGCATGCGCGTGGGTCGCCCGACGCGAGGACGGCGTCGGCCCGGAAAGATAAGCGGCGGACAATCGTGCGAGCCACCTATCACCCCGTCGCCTGGCTGGCCTGGCTGGCCGCAGCCGCGCTGCCGGCCCTCTCCACGCGCAACCCGCTCTATCTGAGCCTCCTGCTGCTGGCCGTGGGCGTCACCAACCTGACGCTGGGCCGCGCCAACCCGGCCGCGCGCAGTTGGGGCACATTCCTGCGCTTCAGCGCCTGGCTCTGGCTGCTGACCATCCCGTTCGCCGCGTTCATGTCGCACTACGGCACGATCGTCCTGTTCCGCCTGCCCGCATCGTGGCCGGCCATCGGCGGCCCCATCACCCTGGAATCGATCCTCTACGGCTTCACCAGCGGCCTGGCGCTGATCACGCTGCTGACGATCTTTGCCACCTTCAACATCGCGGTGGATCAGGCGCGGCTGCTGCGCATGACGCCGAACTTCATCTACCAGGCGGGCGTCGTCGCGGGGATCGCGGTGGCCTTCGTCCCGCAGATGGTCGCCAGCTGGCAGACCATCCAGGAGGCGCAGCAGGTGCGCGGGCACAAGGTGCGCGGCATCCGCGACCTGCTGCCGCTGCTGCTGCCGCTCCTGGTCACGGCGCTCGAACGCGCGATGCAACTGGCGGAGTCGATGGAGGCGCGCGGCTTCGGCGGGCAGAGCGTGACGGGCACCCCGCGGCGGCGGCTGGCCAACCAGACGGCCATCCTGGCCGGGCTGGCCGCGCTGGGCATCGGGCTGACGGGGCTGGGCTTCTGGCCCCACTGGCGGGTGTGGGGCAGCCTGTTGGTCGCCGGCGGCGTCCTGCTGCTGCTCTGGAGCTTCTGGGATCAGAGCCGGCGCGTCAAGCGGTCGCGCTATCACCGTTGGACCTGGCAGCGGCCGGCCAGGATCGTGCTGGCCGTGGGACTGGCGTCGCTCGCGGGCTGGCTGGCGGCCTGGCTGCTCCGGCCGGCCGCGCTCTCCTACTACCCCT
>MWBF01000435.1 GCA_002068935.1 Chloroflexi bacterium ADurb.Bin325 | reverse complement strand
GCCCACGAAGGTAAAATCGGGGGTCAGCGAGTCCCATTTGGACAGGGAGGCAAGCCCGGTGTAGCCGATGAAGCCGTAGACGAAGACGGCGATCGCCAGCACCGAGGGCGTAATCAGGAGGATGGAGAGAAGCCGGTCGCGGCTGAGTTTGCGCACGGTTGACTCCTGTCCGGGCCAGGCTCGCAGCAGGCGCCTCGGCGTCCGGCGTCAAAGCGCCTGCTGCGAACGAGTTAAGGGTTACTTGCAGATGCCGTTATCGACGCACGCCTGCTGGAAGTCGGCCTGCGCCTTGGCGACGTCACCCTGGGTGATGAAGGTGGTCAGGATGTCCTTGTAGACCGTGGCCCACTTCTCGTAGGCTGCCGCGCCGTGCGCCACGCTCGGCACGATGGCATCCTGCGACCAGTCGGTCATGGCCGACTGCAAGTACGCGTTGAACAGCGCGGGGTCGCAGTCGGTGCGGGCGCAGATGGAGCCCTTCTTCGGGTTGAAGGCTTCCTGCCCTTCCTTGGAGCCGGCGACCTTCAGCCAGTTGACCAGGTTCTCCTGGTTGGGCGCGCCCTTGGCCGCGGCGAAGCTGTCGGACAGCGCCACGAAGGTGCCCTGGGTCTGCGGGACGGGCGCCCAGCCGTATTCGGTGTACCCCTTGGACGTGAACCAGCCGTCGGTCCAGTCGCCCATGATGTGCATCGCGCCCTTGCCGTCGATCAGGTACTGCGCCGCGCCATCCCACGTCAGGGCCGAGTAGTCGGTGTTGGCGTAGGTCATCATCTTCTTGAAGACCTCGAGCGCCTCGGTCACCTTCGCATCGGTCCACGGCGTCGCGCCGGTCCACAGGCCCTTGTAGCCCTCCGGGCCCAGCACGCCGGCCAGGATCGTCTCGAAGGTATGGCCGGCCTCCCAGCCCTCCTTGGTGCCGATGACCAGCGGCACGATGCCCGCGGCCTTCAGCGTCTCCGCGGCCGCAAACCACTCGTCCCAGGTCGCCGGCGGCTCGATGCCGTTGTCGGCCAGGACCTGCTTGTTGTACCACATCACGTTGGAGCGGTGGATGTTGACCGGCACGCCCCAGAAATGATCCTCGTACTTGAGCAGCGTGATGAGGTCGGCCGGGAAGACCTTGTCCCAGCCCTCGCTGGCGTACAGGTCGTCCAGCGGCTGGAGATACTTGTCCGGCTCGTACTTTTCGACCTCGAGGCCCGCGTGGAGCTGGAAGGAGTCCGGCGGATCGCCGCCCGTCAGCCGGGTGGAGAGGACGGCCTTGGCGTTGGTGCCTGCGCCGCCGGCGACCGTCGCGTTGATGATCTCGACGTTGGGGTATTTGGCCTTGTAGATCTCGTACATGGCGTTCAGGCCGTCGGCCTCGCCGCCGGCCGTCCACCAGGAGAACATCTCCAGCTTGCTGGCGCCGGCCGCAGGTGCGGCCTGTTCGCCGGCAGGGGCCGCCGGCGCGCCGCCGGCCGGCGCGGCCGCCGGGGGAACACACGCCGTCAGCAGCATCGCCACGACGGCGAGCAGGCTGACGGCCAGGATGAAGGTGCGGTTCTTGTGAGTCATAGAATCTCCTCCCTGAGAAACCAGGACTTGTGTGAATCGAGGCAATCGACACGACGAAGACGCGGTATGGCTGTTGAATCACCTCCTTGCGCCGTTGCGCCGGCGGATGAAAGGCTGTGTGCGACATCTGTCGCGCCTGTTACGATCACGCGTCATTTTAGCACGCGCGCTGGCGGCGGTCAAGCGCGCGAGAAACCTCGCTCCGGCCGGGGCGAGGCCCTCACCACACCTTCTCCAGCCGCGCGAGCATGGCCGCGCGCGATATCTGGCCCTGCCACATGTCGCGCACGAAGCCATCGCGGTCGATGATGTAAGTGACCGGCAGCCCGCGCACCGCAAACAGGCCGGCCGAGACCTGGCCGCTGGCGTCCAGCGCCAGCGGGAAGGCCAGTTGCCGCGGCCCGGCGAACGCGTTGACCTGTCCCGCGGTTTCCTGCACGTTCACGCCGAGCACCGTGAAGCCGCGGGCGGCCTGATGCTCGACGTGCAGCGTGTTCAGGTCGGGCATCTCGGCCTTGCACGGCGGACACCACGTGGCCCAGAAGTTGAGCAGCACCACCTGCCCGTGGTAGCCGACGTCGATCCGGCCGCCACCCGCCCCCTCCGCGTGCTCGACGTCGGTGCGGAACGGTTCGACGACGTCGATCGTCGCTCCGCCGGCATCGAAGCGGTCGTTGGAGTCGATGTCCGCTCGACGGAACATGAAGCCGACCCGTCCGTCGGGCAGGTACAGGCACACCGTCATCTCGGCGTGGCCCTCGTTGGGACGGTTGCCGATCCGCACGAACCCGCCCAGCCGAGCGTCGGGGTCGTACAGGTTGAAGTACATCGACTCGTTGAAGGTGGGCTCGGGGCCCGGGTGCATGAACTCGTCGGCGGGCTCGAGGCGAACCTTCATGGTCGTCCCCCTGGTCGATCGGTCGCTGCGGCGAATCTAGGTCAGCGCAGCTCCGTCGCCGCCCGGAGGTGTCGAACGAGGTCGTCGACGTCGGTGTGCGCGTTCAGTCCGCTCGGGTTCGGCATCACGTACACGGGGCGCCCGCCGAGCGTCGCGGCCTGCGGCCCGAGCCGGGCGGAACGGGCTCCGGTCGCGGCCCGCCACCCGGTGATCCCGAGCACGCACACCGCGGTCGGCTGCAGCCAGTCGCAGAGGACATCGAGGCGTTCGAGCCCGTCGCGGAACTCCTCGGCTCGCAGCTCGCCCGCTGTG
>MWBF01000434.1 GCA_002068935.1 Chloroflexi bacterium ADurb.Bin325 | reverse complement strand
GATCGCAGACTACCTGCCCCACCCGGCCTACGTGCCCACGCCGATGGCCGGGGCGCAGCCGGCGGCCGATTTCGAGTTCACCTCCGCGCGCACGCCGACCCCGATTGCTCTCGCGCCCTCCGCCGCCGCGCCGGCGACAGAAACAGCCACGGCTGCGCCAACCGCGGCCGGCGCGCTGGCCGCGGCAGGCCCCGCAACCCATACCGTCGTCGACCGCAAAGCGGCCGCGGTCGCGGCTGTGCCGGCGCGCGCGGGCATCGACGCGGACGCGGAGAGCCTGCACACGCGGCGTCCCACCCGCACGCCCACGCCCTCGCCGACCCCCGCGCCGCCCAGCGCGACGCCGACGCGGCCGGCCCTGCCCGCCAACCAGCTCACCGGGCTGGCCCACTACTGGCAGACCTGGAACAACTGCGGCCCGGCCACGCTGGCGATGAACCTGAGCTATTTCGGCGTGCAGCACGGCCAGGACACCGTCGCCGCGGCCCTGCGCCCCTACCGCGACGACAAGAACGTCAACCCGTGGGAGATGGCCGAATACGCCCGCGGCCAGGGGTTGCGCGCGGTCGCGCGCGTCAACGGCGATGCGGCCCGGCTGCGTGCGCTCATCGACGCGGGCGTGCCGATCCTCATCGAGACCTGGTACGAGCCCAAGCCGAACGACGGCATGGGCCACTACCGGCTCATCGTGGGCTATGACGACTCGACCGCCGAATGGGTGGCCTACGACTCCTACGATTCGCACGGCGTCAAGAAGGATCAGCCCTACGCGGGCATCCGCCTGCCCTATGACAGCCTCGACCGGCTGTGGGCGGTCTTCAACCGGGCGTACGTCGTGACCTATGACGAGCCGCGGGCCGCGGCCGTGGAGGCGATCATCGGCGACGACATGGACGACGCGGCCATGTGGCAGCGGTCGCTGGCCGCTGCCGAAGCCGCGGCGCAGGCGAACGGCCAGGATCCGTTCGCCTGGTTCAACGTGGGCAGCAGCCTGGTCGCGCTGGGCGATTACCAGCGCGCGGCGCAGGCCTTCGACCAGGCGCGCACCCTCAAGCTCCCGTGGCGCATGTTGTGGTATCAGTTCGGGCCGTTCCGCGCATACTACGAGGTCGGGCGCTACGACGAGCTCATCGCGCTGGCGGACGCCACCCTGGCGCAGGCCAAGTCGGTCGAAGAGCTGTTCTTCTGGCGCGGCCGCGCGCTCCAGGCCCAGGGCAATAGCGAGGCCGCGCGGGCCGCCTGGCAGACCGCGCTGGAGTTCAACCCGCACTACGCCGAGGCGGCCGCGGCGCTGGCGGAGCTGCCGTGACCGAGGAGCAGGGCCGGACCGAGCGCCATCTGGCGCGCAATGTGCTGATGGTGTCCGCCGCGTTTGCGCTGGCCGCGGCCGCGGGCCTCTTCCGCAACATGATCATCGCCCGCGCCTTCGGCATCGGCGCGGGCCTGGACGCCTACTACGCGGCCTTCAAGCTGCCCGACCTGCTGTTCACGATCGTGGCGGGCGGCGCGCTGGCGACCGCGTTCATCCCGGTGTTTGCGGACTTTCTCGCGGCCGATGATCGGGCCGGCGCATGGCGGCTGGCGGCCGCGGTGACGAACTGGGTCGTGCTGGTGGTCGGGGCGCTCGCGCTCCTCGCGGGCATCCTTGCGCCGTGGCTCGTGCGGACGGTCATCGCGCCCGGCTTCGACCCCGCGCAGCAGGCCGAGACGGCCAGCATCATGCGCATCGTGCTCGTCTCCACGGTCATCTTCGGCGTCAGCGCGGTGCAGGGCAGCGTGCTCCACGGCTTCCAGCACTTCCTGTTTCCCGCGCTCGCGCCCATCGTCTACCCCCTGAGCATCGCGGCCGCCGCGCTGTGGCTGACGCCCACATGGGGCGTGCGCGGGCTTGCCGTCGGCGCGGTCATCGGCGCGCTGTTCCATCTGCTCATCAAGATCCCCGCGCTCGTCCACTACGGCTTTCGCTGGTGGCCAGCGCTGTCCGCGGGCCGCGGGAGCGTGCGCCGGGTCATCTGGCTGATGGGGCCGCGCGTGCTCGACCTCGGCGTCTTCCACCTCAGCCTCCTGGCGACGACCAATCTGGCCTCGCGGCTCGGCGCGGGCAGCGTCAGCGCGCTCGAATGGGGCTGGGACGCCATGCAGTTGCCCGAAACGATCATCGGCACCGCGTTCGGGCTGGTGGCCTTCCCGACGCTGGCCGCGCTTGCCGCGCGGCACGACCGCGCGGGGCTGCGGCGCACCCTGGGCGAGTCGCTGCGCACCGTCCTGGCGCTGGCGGCGCCCGCGGCCGCCGCGCTGATCCTGCTGGGTCGGCCGCTGCTGGCGCTGCTCTATCAGCGCGGGGAGTTCGACGCCGCGGCGACGGAGGCGGTCTACGTGGCGCTGCGCTTCTATGCGCTGGGGCTGGCCGCGCACACCTGTCTGGAGCTGGCCGCGCGCGCCTTCTTCGCCCTGCAGGACACCGTCACCCCGCTGTGGCTGGCGACCGCCTCCGGCGCGGCCAGCATCGGCCTCGGCGTCGCGCTGATGCGCAGCCTGGGCTATGGCGGGCTGGCGCTGGGCAACTCGATCGCCACCACGCTGGAGGTGCTCGCGCTCCTGTTTATCCTGGGCCGGCGCATCGGCGGCGTCGAGGGCCGCGCGACCGCGCTGGCGCTCCTGCGCACGTTGGCCGCCACGGCCGCGATGGCCGTCGCCGTTCTCGCCGTGACCCATCTCGCGGCCCGCGCGGGCTGGGGCAACCTGCCGACGCTCGCGGCCTGCGGCGCGGCGGGCGGGC
>MWBF01000433.1 GCA_002068935.1 Chloroflexi bacterium ADurb.Bin325 | reverse complement strand
TTCATCACCCACGTGCCGACCCCCTGGCTGGACGGCAAGCACAGCGTCTTCGGCCAGGTCATCAAGGGGCAGGACGTGGTGGATAAGATCGAGCAGGGCGATGTGATGCTGTCGGTGCGCATCGCGGCCGAATGAGACATCGGGCGCGGGGCCGGTCGCCGGCCCCGCGTCCGACGGATGGACAGGCAGGAGCGATAGGCTCGATGACAACAAACGAAGGTTACGCCGCCGGCGAAGCCAAGCCGTGTGCGCCCCCCGTTGGCGAAGACGGCCCGCCGGCGTCGCCCGTCGTTCAGCACGCGGTCGCGGCCCGCCGGCCGGCGCTCAACATGCGCCAGGTCGTGCTGCGCGTGCTGGCGTTCCTATTCGTCATCGGGCTTTCCGCGCTGATCTTCGTCTACAGCGATCAGCTCGTGCGGCTGCGCGCCTACGGCTACTCCGGCCTGTTCCTGCTCAATCTGCTCACCAGCGCGACGCTGATCCTGCCCGCGCCGGGCATCGCGCTGGCCTTTGCGGCCGGCGCGAGCCTGAACCCGTTCCTCGTCGGGCTGGCGGTCGGGGCAGGGTCCGCCCTTGGCGAGCTGACCGGCTATCTGGCCGGGTACAGCGGCCGCGGCATCGTCGAATCGGACCCGCAGTACGAGCGCGTGCATCGCTGGATGGTCACGCGCGGCCTGTGGGTGATCTTCGTGCTCAGCATCGTGCCGAACCCGCTGTTCGATGTCGCGGGCATCACGGCCGGCGCGATGCGCATGCCCATCTGGAAATTCCTGGGCGCTACGCTGCCGGGCAAGGTCATCAAGGCGACCTTGCTGGCGCTGGCCGGCGCGGGGATGATGGACGCGCTCGGCCCGCTGATCACGCGGCTGTTGATGCGGTGACGCCATGAACACTTCGCTCGACGCAATCTTCGTCCTGGCCCTGCTGGGCTTCTTGCAGCTTTGGGGCGGCCTGGCCCTGGGCGCGGGCCTCTGGGGCCGCAAGCTGCTGCCGGTGCTGTGGGGCCTGCTGATCGGCGCGGCGCCGCTCTACCTGGGGGTGGAGCGCGGGCTGGCGCTCGGCTCCTGGGCCGCGCTCGCGGGCCAGGCCGCGATCCTGCTGGCGAGCGCGGCCTGGATGCTCGCGCGGCCCTCGCGGCTGCGCGCGGCCCTGCTCAAGCCGGGCGCGCACACGCTGATGATCGGCACCTTCCTCATGGCCGGCGGCGCAGTCCTCGGCGCGCTCTTCTTCAGGTTCGGCTCCGAGCCGCTCTCGCTGGTCGCGGGCGGCGCGGGCTTCATCTTCGGCTCCATGTGGTTCGGGGCCGGCATCAAACAACTGCGCGGCAAATAGGCGCGCGGCTGCTGCGATTCGGCAAGGGTTATGTTCGAACTCGTCTTTCTCGGCACATCTGCCTCCGCGCCCTCCGCGCAGCGCGGGCTCTCGGCCGCGCTGGTGCTCCATCGCGAGTTTCGCTTCCTCATCGACTGCGGCGAGGGCACCCAGCGCCAGATCCTGCGCAGCGGCCTGGGGTTCAAGCGGCTGGAGCGCATCCTGCTGACCCACGGCCATCTGGATCACATCCTGGGGCTGGGCGGGCTGGCCTCCACCTTTGGCCGCTGGGAGGCCATCGAACAGATGGAGATCTACGGCGGCGCGCTGGCGCTGGCGCGCGTGCGCGAGCTGATGCGCGTGGTGTTCGGCCCGGCCGAGGCGCGGGTCAACATCGCATACCGGCCCGTCGAGCCGGGCGTGCTGCTGGAGGATGATCTGTTCAGGCTGCGCGCCTTCCCGGTCGAACATCGGCGGACCGAGGCGCTGGGCTACAGCTTCGAGGAGAAGGCGCGGCGACCCTTTCTGCCGGAAAAGGCGGCCGCGCTGGGCGTGCCGTTCGGCCCGATCCGCCGCGATCTGGCCAACGGCCGGGCCGCGACGCTGCCCGACGGCCGCGTGATCCAGCCGGACGAGGTGCTGGGGCCGGAGGTCAAGGGACTGCGGCTGGTCTTCGTGGGCGATGCGGGCCGGGTGGACGACCTGGTCGGCGAGGCCGCGGGCGCGGATCTGCTGTGCATCGAGGCCACCTACACGCAGGCCGAGGCGGACGTGGCCGCGGCCTTCGGCCATCTGACCGCACAGCAGGCCGCGTGGCTGGCGCGCGAGGCAGGCGTGAAGCAGCTCGTGCTGCATCACATCTCGCGACGCTACAGCAGCAAGGAGATCCTCGATGAGGCGTGCCAGGGCTTCCCGGAGACGATGGTCGCGCGCGACTTCGACCTGTTCCGCCTCGTCAAGCAGAAGCCGCTGGAGCGCGAGGACGTGCGCCAGCAGCGGGGGGCCGCTGCGCAGGCAGGCCGCCTGCGCGGGGAGGAGCCTGGCCCCGCGGGGTAGGCGCGCTCAGCCCGGCGGCGGGACGGGCAGCCGGCCCACCGGCGTCGCCCGCCACCGATCCGCCGTCTCGATACGCATGTCCGGGATATCGTCCACGATCGGGTACTTCCGGTCGCAGCCCGGCTCCTGACACACGATCCACACCTCTCGAACGGCCGCCACGCGGCCGGGGTCATCGCCCGCGGCGCGCGTCGCGCCCGTGACGCAGTGCGGGCAGCGCAGGGCTTCAAGCAGGTCTTGCGGGATCACGCTCCCTCCTCGTTCGCTGTTCGGGTTGACGCCCGGAACCTTACTTGCGCCGCCGCGATTTGTCAAGGCCGGGCGGCCATCAATTAGGGCTGTTTCATGTTGCGCCAGGTGAACCCGCCTGGCAACTGAAGTTGCGGCTATCCTTGCGCAGTCTGCCTGCGCAGACT
>MWBF01000432.1 GCA_002068935.1 Chloroflexi bacterium ADurb.Bin325 | reverse complement strand
CAGCGCCAGCCCGCCCGCCGCGGTACTGCCGCTGGTCGAGTTGCCGACGACCAATTTGCCCGTTTCGATGTCTACGAACTGGCCGAACTGGCCGTAGCGCTCCCACAGCCGCACGAATGCGTCCGCGGCCCGCCGTGCGCCGGCCGCCCACGCGGCGGGCGCGGACGCGCCCGTCTGCCGCTCGACGAGCAGCAGTTGTTTGTATGCGAAATAGAGGGCATCCGCGCTCTTGCGCACCAGGTGCCAGCGTTCCGCGCCGGGGTTGGAGAAGCCGTCGCCCAGCCAGACCATGCCGTCCGCCGTCCAGCGGCCGATGCCGTAAAAGAAGCCGGAAGGCGCCTGCGCCACGCCGAGCAGGTAGTCCAGGTTGCGGCGGGCGCGCGCCCGCGACTGCGCGTCGCCGACGAGCAGGAGCGGGTGCGTGACCATGCCGCCGCCGACCCAGCCGACCTGCCAATCGTCGTAGGGTGAACTGCCGACGCCGACGCGGTAGTAGCCCGGCCCCTCCGACCAGTTCTCGGCGTTGTACTTGGGCTCCTGGATAGCCCAGGACGCGGAAAAGGGGAGCATGTGCGCCAGCGTCACCGGCCCGCTGAGATCCTTGCGGATAGTCACGAAGCGGTCGAACAGCGCGGGGATGTCGGGGCAGTCGAACACGTAGACGCGCAGCCGCAGCGTGACCTCATCGCCCGGCTCCCAGTCCGCGGCCCGGTCGGCGCACGGGTGATCCATGCTGGCGATGGTGTAGCGGCGATCCTCGCGCATGCCCGGCGCGGCCAGGCCGATTTCGACGCGCGTCCGGGCGTCATCCTCGGCAACCTCGAGGCCGGAGTCGCCCAGCCGCGTCGCCTGGTCGGTCAGCAGCCAGAGACCGCGGCGCGTGCGCGGGTTGTGGACGCCGACCGCGGGCGTGCTCAGGTCGCGCGTCAGCAGTTGGATGCGCGATAGGCCCGGCTCGACCTTGAGCCGCGGCACGTCGGTGATGTGCGTCGGCGCAGCCGGTCCGCGCAGCGCGGGGTCGCGCACCAGGGGTGGGTAGCGCAGCTTGCAGGAGACGAAGCGATTGCCCGCGTAGACCGCGGCGGGCATCACGAGATAGTCGCCGGGAGCCCAGTCTCCCAGCGCGAGCGCTGCGCCGACCGCGACCTGTTGCGCGCGGCCCGCGACGACGCGGTACGTGATCTGTAGCTCCAGCGCCGTCGATGCGGCTGTTTCGGCTACCCGACAGCCTGCCTCCCACCTCGCGCCGGCGAACTCGCAGGTTGCCGTATCGCCGGACCACGCGAAGTCCAGTTCTTCCAACCGATGCGAGCCGTCGTAGCGGCGCAAACGACCGCGCCAGGTCGCGGCCAGGCCGCGCAGCAATTCATCCCACATAAGGGGGCTGCTCCCTTCCAAAGCGACTATGAGAGGAGGACGACTTCATGGAGGTCCAGGCGGGGGATGACGACCGCGGCGTCCTCGACGACGAGCGGCCGACCGGACAGCGCCAGCCTCGCAGATTTGATCGGCAGGCCGTGCACGCGCAGCCGCAGATCGTGGACCGGGTTGACCTCGCCGGGCGCATGCAGATAGCCCGCGCGCGGCGGATTGGGGTAGGCGTAGGCCGTGCCCGGCGCGTTGTGCAGGTGGACCGCGATGCCGTCCCCCTGCCGCCGCGCGTTCAGCGTGACGCAGAGCGGCCCGTCGAGCGTGATGGCCGGGGGCCGCAGGCTGACCAGCAGATGGCGCAGCAGCCGCCGGATCTGGCCGGTCGGGCTGTTGAGGTAGGTTGCGAACAGATCTACGCCGGTGTAGATGACGTGGCCGCGGCCCACGCTGCGCAGCCACAGCCCCGGCTCGCGGGCGGGCGGCTGCGCATGGGCCAGGTTTTCGAAATCGTCCCAGTGGCCGCTCAGCCGATCCACGACATGGGCCAGCAGCGCCACATCGTCGGCCGGCGCGGCCAGCGTGTGCGGCGCGTTGAACGTGACATGATGGCCCGCGGCCGCGCGCAGCGCCGGGTCCGTGATCTCCAGCGTCGGCGCGCCCTGTCCGCTCCGCCGGCCGCGGATGCCGAGCAGCGCATCGAGCGCCGGCGCGGGATGCGGCTCGCCCCACTCGTCGCGCGTGCCGACCTCGTGACAGGCCAGCACGACGCCGCCGTCGCGCACATACGCCTCGATCTGGTCGGCCTGCACGCGGCTCAGGCAGGCCGCGTTGCCCAGGAGCAGCACGGGGTACGCGGCCAGTTCATCCGGAGCCAGCATATCGTCGAAGACGATCGAGCTCTGGAGATGGCTGTGGCGACAGAGCTCATTTGCGCCGTGGACGCCGTCCCAGCAGGTGAGCGCGGTCCCGTAAAAGTCCATCGTGTTCTGCGACGCGAGGATCGCGACATAGGGGATGGTCTCGCCGCCGAGATAGGGCAGCCGCGGGGCCGCGGCCTGCTCCATCGCGGAAAGCGCCGGGACCATGAGCCGCGGGTCGGTCCCGACCCCGCACGATGCCACGCCGCCCGCGGCGATGCAGCCGAGCGCGGCCTGCACCGCGGTCAGCGGCTCGTGGTCGGGCACCCAGACGTGCCAGTGGTCGCACAGCGCCCACCAGCTCTCGACCCCGCGTGTGCAGCCGTAGGCCCGGTTGACCTTCATCTGGATGTCGGCCTGGCCCGCAAAGCCGTCCAGCTCGGTGCTCATCAGCACGTCCCAGCCGAGCCGGCGCAGGGGGATCGCCGGCTGCCAGGCCGCAAAGGGCCGGCGGCGGTAGTTGTTGAAGCAGACGACCGCGGCAGGGTTGGCGGCCGCGACC
>MWBF01000431.1 GCA_002068935.1 Chloroflexi bacterium ADurb.Bin325 | reverse complement strand
CGGCTTCTCCCTGCCGGTGGTGATCAAGGCCGACGGCTTGGCGGCCGGCAAAGGCGTGATCATCGCCCAGACGCGCGAGGAGGCGGCCGCCGCCATCCGCTCGATGCTGGTGGACGCGGTCTTCGGCCAGGCCGGGGCGCGCGTGCTCATCGAAGAGTTCCTCGAAGGCGAGGAGGCCTCGATCCTGGCGCTGGTGGACGGCGAGCACGCCGTCATCCTGCCCTCGTCGCAGGACCACAAGCGCGTCTTCGACGGCGACCAAGGCCCGAACACCGGCGGCATGGGCGCCTACTCGCCCGCGCCGGTCGTCACGCCGGAACTGCTGCCGGTCATCACGGACACCGTGATCCTGCCCGTCGTGCGCGAACTGAAAAGACGCGGCATCACCTACAAAGGCGTGCTCTACGCCGGCCTGATGATCGGCCCGCGAGGCCTCAACGTGCTGGAGTTCAACGCGCGCTTCGGCGACCCCGAAACGGAAGCCGTGCTGCCGCGCATCGCGGGCGACCTGCTCCCGGCCCTGCAGGCCTGCATCGACGGCACGCTCACCGGCGCCCTCGTCCAGGTCCGCCCAGAAGCCGCGGCCACCGTGGTCCTGGCCGCGGGAGGCTACCCCGGCCCCTACAAGAAGGGCGCGCCCGTTTCCGGACTCGCCGAAGCAGCCCAGATTCCCGACAGCATGGTCTTTCACGCGGGGACCGCGCTGAAGGACGGTCAGGTGGTCACCTCCGGCGGACGGGTGCTGGCCGTGACCGCGCTGGGGGCCGACCTCGAAGCCGCCGTGGGCCGCGCCTACGAGGCGGCCGCGAAGATCCGCTTCGACGGCGCGCACTGCCGCAGGGACATCGCCCACCGCGCCTTCGGCAGGCGGAAAGAAGGAAATTAGGAGTCAAAAAACCGGCCCCGGGCGTCGCTTGTCGAGCGTCGGATCCCGGGAGGCCGTTCTGTAGGAGAAAGACGTATGTCGAACCCTCTTGTCGGGATCGTTATGGGAAGCGACTCGGACTGGCCGCTCGTGCAGAAGGCCGCCGAGACCCTGAAATCGTTCGGCGTCTCGGCGGAGGCGCGCGGCCTCAAGGTGATCATCGCGGCGGCCGGCGGCGCGGCCCACCTCGGCGGCGTGCTTGCGGCCCACACGGTGCTGCCGGTCATCGGCATCCCCGTGGCCGGCGGCGCGCTCAACGGGCTCGACGCGCTCTACGCCACGCTGCAGATGCCCGCGGGCATCCCGGTGGCGACCGTCACGCTCGGCAGCGCGGGCCCGGTCAACGCCGCCCTGCTCGCCGTCCAGATCCTCGGCACGGCCGACGCGGGCCTGCGCGCGAAGTTCCGCGCCTACAAGGAAGAGCTGAAGGCCAAGGTCGCCGAAGGCGACGCCAAAGTCAACGCCGGGCTGTGAGCCGCCGGCTCACAGCCCGGCCAGCAGCTCGCGGATCGGCCGCTCGCGCGCCTCGATCGACTCGCACAGGCGGAACTGGACGCGCGCCCGGTTGAGGTTCTGCTCGGGGTGCTGAACCTTGAAGTAGACGCTGCCCGCCAAGTAGTCCTGGAAGAAGCGCAGGCCCAGCTCGAAGGTGATCAGCCGGATCGAGTCGTAGAGGTATTTGCGGTCGGAGTCGGTCAGGAATCCGCGCGCGTGGGCCATGTAGCCCTTGCAGAAGGCCGAGCACAGGTCAAGGTCGAACACCACCTTGCTCAGGTTCTGCTCCTCCTCGCCCGCGTGGTTGCAGATCGAGCGCAGCGCGTCGCCGAAGTCGTAGTGGATCAGCCCCGGGCTGACGGTGTCGAGGTCGATCATCGCGGTGCCCTTGCCGGTGTAGTCGTCGATCATGATGTTGTTGACCTTGGGGTCGCCATGCATCATGCGGTTCAGGCGCTCGGCGGCGAGCGGCATGCTCTTGAGCGTCGCGTCGTACTTGGCCAGATACGCCGGCATGATGTGAAAGCCCGGCAGCGGATCGATCATCGTCCGGGGGTCCAGGTCAGAGACCAGCCAGTGGAAATGGCCCAACACCGCCCCGCATTCGGCCGCATGCTCGGCGCCCTGCGTCTCGTCGAACGCGGTGGCCGACGCGATCTTGGTGATCACGCGCCACGTGTCCCCCGCGTCGTCCACGAAAAAGTCCGTCCCCCCGCGCGTCTTGACGATGCGCGGCATCTGCCACACGCGGTCCGCCCGCTCGGCTTCGCTCTCCAGCTTCGGATGGACATGCGCCGTCAGGCAGCGCAGGTTGTGCATGATCGCCTCCGGCTGCGGAAAGACGTTGCGGTTGACCCGCTGCAGAATCACCTGCTCCTCGGCGAACGTGTTGCGGAAAATCGCCAGAAACGTGTCGTTCACATTGCCGTTGCCCGTGGGGTTGATGGTCACCAGCCGGCCGGACACGTCGAAACTCTTCATCAACAGGGATAGTTCCATGTATCTTCCTTCACCCTTACAAAAAACCGCATGTGAGGGTCATTTTCCAGCTTCATCCCGTAAAGCGCAACCACAAAATCGACGAAAAAAGCGGCTCGGCCGGCGGGTTTGCCGCCGGAGCTGGACGGCCGTCATGAGCGCCGCGGCCAAATACCCCAGCCAGACCAGATGCAGCAGCACGCCCAGGCCCGTGCGCTCCGCGACGGGGCCGAGGATCCAGAGCACCACGGCCGCGATGCCCCACGAACCGCCGCTGATCAGCCCCATGCGCTGGCCCAAACGCATCGGCGAGTCAGCGTAGCGCGCCAGCGTGATGCACAGCGGGAAACCGGTGTAGACGACAAAGCCGGTGAAGGCCAGCAGCGCCGCGGCGGCTTTCGTTTGCGGC
>MWBF01000430.1 GCA_002068935.1 Chloroflexi bacterium ADurb.Bin325 | reverse complement strand
ACGTCAGGAGAGGGGGAGCTGAAAGGGTTGGCGTCCTTAGCGTCTTCGCGGTTCGATCATCTGACGGGCGCACGGCCCGTTAGCGGCGGATGCCTCAGCCGGTGGGCGCGCAGGCCTGGCTGCTCATGCTCATGCCGCCGCCTGAGCGCAGGCTGCTGCCGCCGCCCAGCCCGCCGAACAGGCTGACCGCCTTCTTCACGTGCTGGCCCCCGCACTGCGGACAGGTGATGGCCTCCTGGCTGAACATAGACTGGACCAGCTTCTCGAAGTTCGTCTCGCAATCGGTGCAGCGATACTCGTAAATGGGCATGGGTTGGTTGCTCCATGGATGAGATAGAGATGCATCGCCTGTGAGATGCGGCGTCGCCCCGCAAGGTTACAGATTTCGGGCCTGTAGTATAATGCGATCCGTTATCACGTTCACGAGGGGAGGTAAGGATGCCTGTCCGTTATGCGCTGCGCGTGCAATTCGGCCCGCACGTCGAGACGGCCGCGGGGGTGGCCGAGCTGTTGGCAGCCTGCCGCGGCGCGGAGGCCGACGAGGTGCTGCTGTTCATGGCCGCGGAGGAGCTGAACGACGGCCATGAGACGTTGGACGAGCTGCGGGAGTGGCTCGGCGTCCTGCGGCCCTACCGCGACGCGCTCGTCGAGGCGGGGTTGCAGGTCAGCCTGAACCCGTGGATCACCGTGCTGCATTGCGACCGTTCGCGACGGCTGAAGCCGGGCCAGGCATGGCAGACGATGGTCGACTGGCAGGGCCGCGCCGCGGATGCGGTCGTCTGCCCGCTGGATCCCGGCTGGCGCGCCTACTACCGGGAGGCCCTGCGCCTGTTCGCGGCCGAGGGCTACCGCGTCATCTGGGTCGAGGACGACGTGCGCCTGGCGAACCATGAGCCGCTGGACTGGGGCGGCTGCTTCTGTCCGCTGCACGTCGCGGAGTTCAACCGTCGCGCGGGCGCGTCCGCGACGCGCGGCGAGATCGTCGCCGCGCTGCTGCGGCCCGGCCAGCCGCATCCCTGGCGCGCGATCTGGCTCGACATGTGGGACGAGACGCAGACCGCGATGGTCGCGGAGTGGCGTGAGGTGGTCGAGGCCGGCGGCAGCCGCCTGGGGCTGATGTCGAGCAGCCTCGAAGCGCACTCGATCGAGGGCCGGCGCTGGGAGCGCTGGTGGCAGGCGCTGGCCGGCGACAGGCCGCCCATCCACCGGCCGCATTTCACCGGCTACAACGATATGCCGGGCTGGAACTGGCCCGGCTCCATCGCGATGCTGGATCTGAACCGCAACGTCGAGCCCGCAGGCACGGAGATCGGCCCCGAGATCGAGAACTACCCCTACGGCTGGGCCAAGTCGCTGCGCCAGACCGCCGCGGCGATCGCGCTGGCGGTCATCCACGGGGCCGACCGGCTCAACGTCAGCCTGTACGACTTCATGGGCAACCTGCCCTCGGACGACCGCACGCGCGAGACGTTCCTGGCCGGCTGGAAGCCGACGCTGGACTGGCTGAGCGACCGCTTCCCGCCCGCGCTCAAGAGCCACGGCGTGGGCATCCCCTGGCGCGAGGACGCCAGCCGCCGCGTCCACACGACCTCCGGCCGGGCCTGGACCGAGCTACATGTCCGTTCGCTGGGCTGGCCTGCATGGCTGGGCGGCTTCGGCCATCCCTTCCAGATGCGCGCCTCGCCCTTCGTCAATGCCCTGGCCGGGACGATGGCCTGGACGCCGGACGCCGACGAGCTGCGCGCGCTGCTGAGCCGCGGGCTGCTGCTCGACGGCCCCGCGGCCGCGACGCTGGTCGAGCGGGGCTACGGCGAGCTGATCGGTCTGGCGGATGCGCGCTTCGTGAGCCAGGACGATGTGCTGTATGCGATGGAGGAGACCACGGATCCCGACTTTGCGCTGCGCAGCGGGGCCCTGGTGACGCTGAACGCGCGCCCGCCGGCCGAGCGGCTGTTGCAGGGCCGGCTGCTGCCCGGCGCGCGGCCCATCAGCCGCGTGCTCGACCCGAAGGGCCGCGAGGTGGGACACGGGGTCGTGGTCTACGAGAACGCGCAGGGCGGCCGGGTGGCGGTCTGCCCGTGGAACGTCGACGCCTCGCCCGACGGCGCGGGCGGCCAGCGCAACCCGCAGCGCGCGGGGCAGATCGCCGGCCTGGTCTCCTGGCTGAACCGGGGGCGGGCGCTGGGCCGGGCCTGGGGCTCGCCCTGGCTGGTCAGCCAGTTCTTCAACGCGGGCGAGCAGTGGCGGGGCGTGGTCTGGAACGCCAGCCCGGATGCGGCGTCTACCATCCGGCTCGAGCTGCCTGCGGGCATGGACGTGCGCGAGGCGGTGCAGATCGACGCGGCGGGCCGCCGCGCCGCGGCCGCGTGGGACGGCGCAACCCTTCGCCTCGCGCAGCCGCTCCACCAGTGGGAGTGCGTGACGCTGGCGAACTGAGGCCGTGTTTAACGGCCTCACCCCCTCAGTTCCCCCTCTCCTGACGCCAGGAGAGGGGGATGAGGGTGAGGTCAGCCTGCAATGCGGGATGGGTTCTTACATCCCTGCGCCCGGTGCGCGCACCGGTACCTTGACCGTGATGGCCCCGGCCTTCTCGAAGTTGAGCGTGATCTCGATCTCCTGCCCCGGCTCCAGCGGCGCCGCCAGCCCGATCAGCATGATGTGTTTGCCGCCGGGCTTGAGCTCCAGCTTGCCGCCCGCGGGGATCTCGAAGCCGCCCGTGACCGGGCGCATGCGCATGACGCCGTTGTCGTCGATGGTCTCGTGGATCTCGACCGCGTCCGCGGCCGGGCTTTGCGCGGAGACGAGGCGGTCGGCC
>MWBF01000429.1 GCA_002068935.1 Chloroflexi bacterium ADurb.Bin325 | reverse complement strand
GGCCGCGACGAGGAAATCCGCCGCACCGTCCAGATCTTGAGCCGGCGCACCAAGAACAACCCGGTGCTCATCGGCGAGCCGGGCGTCGGCAAGACCGCGATCGTGGAGGGGCTGGCGGATCGCATCGTGCGCGGGGATGTGCCCGAGGGGCTGAAGGATAAGCGCGTGGTCGCGCTGGACATGGGCTCGCTCATCGCGGGCGCCAAGTACCGCGGCGAGTTCGAGGAGCGGCTCAAGGCGGTGCTCAAGGAGGTCACCGACGCGGCCGGGCAGGTGATCCTGTTCATCGACGAGCTGCACACGGTCGTGGGCGCGGGCGCGGCCGAGGGCGCAATGGACGCCGGCAACATGCTCAAGCCGATGCTGGCGCGCGGGGAGCTGCACGCCATCGGCGCGACGACGCTGGACGAATACCGCAAATACATCGAGAAGGATCCCGCGCTGGAGCGGCGCTTCCAGCCGATCATGGTGGAGGAGCCGACGGTCGAGGACACCATCTCGATCCTGCGCGGGCTGAAGGAACGCTACGAGGTGCATCACAACGTGCGCATCACCGACGGCGCGGTCATCGCGGCCGCGACGCTGTCGCACCGCTACATCTCCGACCGCTTCCTGCCCGACAAGGCGATCGACCTGATCGACGAGGCGGCCAGCCGTCTGCGCATGGAGATCACCTCGAACCCGGCGGAGCTGGACGAGATCCGCCGCCGCGCGATGCAGCTCGAGATCGAGCGCGAGGCGCTGAAGAAGGAGAGCGACGAGGCGTCGAAGACGCGGCTGGCCGCGCTGGAGCGCGAGCTGGCCGACCTGCAAGAGGAGCAGCGCAGCCTGGATGCGCGGCTGGGCCACGAGCGCGAGGCCATCGCGCACGTCGCGGAGCTCAAGCAGCAGATCGAGGCCACGCGGCACGACATCGAGGCCGCGCAGCGGCAGTACGACTATAACCGCGCGGCGGAGCTGCAATACGGCCGGCTGGTCGGGCTGGAGCAGGCGCTGGCCGACGCGGAGGCGCAGTTGAGCGAGATGCAGCGCCGCGGGATGCTGCTCAAGGAGGAGGTCGGCGCCGAAGAGGTGGCCGAGGTCGTCGCAAGCTGGACGCACATCCCGGTGTCGAAGCTGCTCGAAGGCGACATCCAGAAGCTCCTGAAGATGGACGAGCGGCTGCACGAGCGCGTCGTCGGCCAGGACGAGGCGGTCCAGGCGGTGGCGAACGCGGTGCGGCGGGCGCGCGCGGGCCTGCAAGACCCGAACCGGCCCATCGGCAGCTTCATCTTCCTGGGGCCGACCGGCGTCGGCAAGACCGAGCTGGCGCGCGCGCTGGCCGAGTTCCTGTTCGACGACGACGCCGCGATGATCCGCATCGACATGTCGGAGTATCAGGAGCGCCACACGGTCAGCCGGCTCATCGGCGCGCCGCCCGGCTATGTCGGCTACGACGAGGGCGGCCAGCTCACCGAGGCGGTCCGGCGCAAGCCGTACAGCGTGGTGCTCTTCGACGAGATCGAGAAGGCGCACCGCGAGGTGTTCAACACGCTGCTGCAACTGCTGGACGACGGCCGGCTGACCGACGGGCACGGCCGCACGGTGGACTTCAAGAACACGGTCGTCATCATGACGTCCAACATCGGCAGCCAGTACATCAACGACCCGGCGCTGACCGACGCACAGCGCCGCGAGCGCGCGCTGAACGCGCTGCGCGGCGAGTTCCCGCCGGAGTTCCTGAACCGCGTGGACGACATCATCGTCTTCCACAGCCTGACCAAGGCGGATCTGGCGCGGATCATCGAGATCCAGCTCCGCCGGCTGGCGAAGATCCTGGAGGGGCAGGGCCTCGAGCTCGAGCTGTCGCCGGCCGCGGCCGCGTTCCTGGCCGAGAAGGGCTACGATCCGGCCTACGGCGCGCGGCCCCTCAAGCGGGCCATCCAGGAGCATGTGCAGAACCCGCTGGCGCTGGCGCTGCTGAGCGGCCAGTTCAAGCGCGGCGACACAATCGTGGCAGATATCGAGAGCGGACGAATCGTGTTTGCAAAGGAAGTGGTGGGGGAAGTGGTGCAGTGAGGCGAGGAGAATGCCCGCAGTCGCAAGCTGTCGGGCATTCCACGCCTCAGATCTCATCAGGTTGAAATGGCGCCATTCATCCGCCAAGGGGTCGGCACAAAGGACGCCTCCAACGGCTACCTCAGATCCTTACTCGTGTTGATGTGCCGCCAAGGACGCTCGAAGCGTTTAACGATCTCAGAATCGTCCAGCAGCCCGGCAAAGGCTTGCAGCCAACGACGGATGATGGTCACGTCCAACCCGTCGCGTTGGCGATAAACGATACCCTCTATGTCTCGCACATCTTGCGGCCGGCCGGCGATGGCTTTGTGGATGATCAAGTCCTCGGCCGAACAGATCCGCACGGGCTTGCCCGGCTCCAACTCGAAAGCGCCAGCGATCGGAAGAACTGATGGAGCTCCCAGGCCGCGGCTTCTTGTTCGTTCATCGCGCCCTGTTCGCTTCCGCCATCAGGTTCAGCGCGCGGCGGATGGTCAATAGGCCCTCGACCTGCCAAAGGTCAAGCCGGTCAAGGTTCTGGCCCAGAACGTGCACAAGTCTTACGGTCGCAACGAGGTCCTGCGGGGAGTGGACATGGAGGTGCGCACCGGCGAGGTTGCCTGCATCGTCGGCCCCTCCGGGGGCGGCAAGTCCACGTTCCTGCGGTGCATCAACCACTTGGAGAAGATCGACGCGGGCCAACTGTCCGTCGATGGGGAGTTGATCGGCTACACGCAACGCGGCGGGAAGCTGTACGAGATGCACGACAAGGAGGTCGCCGCGCAGCGC
>MWBF01000428.1 GCA_002068935.1 Chloroflexi bacterium ADurb.Bin325 | reverse complement strand
CCTCCGCCCCGGCATCCGCCGCGATCTGCAGGCGGCTGCGCAGCGCGAAGTAGCGCGGCACGTCGATGGCCAGGCCGGCCAGCGGCAGGAGCACGGTGACGATGACCAGCGCGCTCCAGACCATGTCGCCGGCCTTACCGGTCAGGAAGCAGCGACGAGGACGCGGAGACGCGGGGACGTCGTGATACGGTGACACGGTGACGCGGGGATACGGGGACGCGGTGACACGAGGACGCGGGGACACGGGGACGTTTACTCCTTCTCCGCGTCTCTCCATCTCCGCGTCTCCGCGTCTCCCCCTCTCCGCGTCTCCCCATCTCCCCCTCTCCGCGTCACCCCATCTCCCCCTCACCCCATCTCCGCGTCCCATCACCATCCCTCCTTGCGAAAGGCCGATACCGCCGTGCCCTTGAGCGGGCCGCCGGACGCGCCGAAGAGCGGCATCAGGCTGCCGTAGAAGTTAGGCACGGACCAGTCCACCTCCACGCGCACCACGCCGCCGGGATAGGTGTCGGCTGATACGCGCACGTCATACGTGCCGACGCCGCTGGCCAACGCCTGCTGGGCGGCTTGTACCGCCCGGCCGGCGGGATCCACCTGGGCGACCGAGCCGACCCGCGCGCCGTAGCCGGCCGCGTGGTTGGCGGTGGTCGAGGCGAAGCCGGCCAGCGCCAGGTTGACCAGCGCCAGCGCGACCAACGCCATCAGCGGAAAAGTCATGGCCCCCTCCACCATATCGGCGCGGCGGCCAGTCAGCCAGCGCGGATTACGAATTGTCGACTGCAGATGGGTGGCCCGGCGCAGTAGTTTCACGCCACGCCGGCGCCAATCCGCAATCCGCAATCGGAAATCCGCGATCATCTCAGCCCCCCACGGCGCTGTCGACGACGCCCAGCTTGGCCGCCAGCTTCTTACCGATGCTGACCCAGAGGAAGACGGCCGCGACGACGATAGCCGCCATGATGAGGCCCCTTTCCACCATATCGGCCCGATTGTCGAACAGAAACTCCTTCATAGATCCCTCCGTTGCGTGAATGATTGGGGTCGGAAAAACAAAAAGGGGCGCCCGCAGGCTCCCCTAGTCGGCGCACATCCGGCGCCACGGGGATAGCATACCTGATATAGTTCGGCTTGTCAATATTCATCTTCATGGCTGGCGAATATCTGCACATTCTATGGATTCTCGCTGATCTATAGAATGGTTTCATGATACGCCGCAAACGGCCGGGACGAGCAGGAGCGCGCTCTGCATCAGGGCGCCGATATAGAGCCACAGCGCGCCCGGGATCGCGGCGCGGCGGCGCCCGCGCAACCGCAGGACGATGAAAGCCGCCGCCTCCAGCAGCACCCCGATCCCCAGCGCCAGCGGCGCAAAGGCGGCCAGCCCGACCATGATCTTGCCGTCCGCCGCGCCGGCGCGCGGCTCCAGCTTTGTGGCGACATAAACACCGACGAACACGGCGAAAGTCAAAGCGAAGTGACCGGTCAAGATCGCGACCGGCCAGGCGACCATGAACAGCGGCACGGTCAACCAGTTGGACACATGCCGGGTGCGCCGGTCCTGGATGGCGCAGGGCAGCAGCCAGAAGACCAACAGCACCGCGTGAAACAGCGGTTCGCGCACCAGGTCGAGCAGGTTCACGGCGATTTCCTGGCCCGTTTGCCGCCGCGCAACTGATAGGCGGCCAGCGCGGCCCGAAAGCGCATCTGGCGGGCCGCGCGCGGCGACACCAGCAACCACAAACGGTTGCCCGCCGCGCGGGCCAGATCCAACGCCACCAGACACAGCAGCAGCGTCCCCATCCCGGCCAGAACAGCGGCTGCAATTGGCAACAGATAGAGGTCGCTTGCAGCCATCACGGCAGACGCTCCGCCGGACAGGGGATCGCCATGGTTCGTGTTTTGTTCATCGTTCCACCAGTCCTGAGATTCATGGATCTCTACATGTATCTTACCGTAGCCGTATTCATTGTAGGTCGTTCAGCGCACCGGCAGCCCGGCCTGATCCCCGGTCAGCTCCACCAGCTCGGCCAGCACCCAGCCGGCCCGGCCTCCGGCTACGCAGCAGACTTCGACCCAGCGGCCTTCAGCATCCCGGCCCACCGGCGTCAAGCGGCTGCCCGCGGGCAGGGTGGCCAGGACGGGGTGCTCCGTACCCGGCCCGGCGCGCACGTTGAGCCCCTGGGCCGGCCCCGGCTTCACCACCGCTACGCCGGGCGTAGGGCTGGGCGTCGCCGTCGGCGTCGGAGTTGGCGTCATGGTTGGGGCTGTGGTCGGCGTCGCCGCGACCGCGACCCGTTCCAACGGCGCCAGGGTCAGCGCGGTGTCGGCCCGACCCGAGGCCGCCAGCAGCGCCGGGACCAGCTCCTGCCCGCTCTCCAGCGCCACCACCAGCCGGCCGTCCTCCCGTCCGGCGATGGCCACCACGCGCAGCCCGGGCCCCACCAGCCGCTCCCCTCGCCAGACGTCGACGCGCTGGCCGGTCAGGAGCAGCTCGGCGGGGACGCGGGCCGCATCCACCGTCACGCCCAACACGACTGCGCGGGCGTCCGCGGTGTGGCGCAGCTCCGCGGCCGGGACGGCGTAGGCGCGCAGCAGCGGGACGCCGGGCAGGAGCTCCAGCCGCGCCAGCCGGCCCACGACCTCCTCCGGGTCAGCGTAGGCCGGCTGAGCCACCGCGCCGCGCGGCAGATAGGTCACCTCCAGCATGCCGGCGGCGATCGCGGTATAGGGCGGGATGACCGTCCGCGCAACCACCACCGGCACGGGGTCGGCCAGGGCGTGCAGCCGCGCCAGGACGATGTGCGCCGCCGCCAGGGCGGCCGCCAGCGCC
>MWBF01000427.1 GCA_002068935.1 Chloroflexi bacterium ADurb.Bin325 | reverse complement strand
CTGCTTATGCACAACATGCGCGAGGGGCGCTTTCATTTGGGCCTGGCCACCGATGGCGACGCCGACCGCATCGCCATCGTGGACGAACGGGGCGAGTACATCCCGGTCAACGATCTGTTGGTGCTGCTCTATTGGTATCTGCACGAGGTGCGGGGAGACAAGGGTGGGGTGGTGCGCAACCTGGCCACCACGCACATGCTCGATCGTATGGCCCGTCAGTTCGGAGAGCCATGTCTGCAAGTGCCGGTGGGGTTCAAACACATCGCCGAAGGTATGACGCGCACAGGCGCCATCCTGGGCGGCGAGAGCAGCGGCGGGCTCACCATTCGGGGACATATCCTGGGCAAAGATGGCATCCTGGCGGCGGCCCTGATCGTCGAGATGCTGGCCAAAACCGGCGACCGCATCTCACATCTGCTAGAGCGCGTGTTCAGCCGCATCGGGCGGCTGTATGCCGTAGAACATAACCTGCCCGCCACACCAGAGATGAAGGCCCTGTTCCCGCACCTATTGGAGCAGACGACCATCGGCGCCATCGCCGGCTGCCCGGTGCGGCGAATATTGCGCCTGGACGGCACCAAGTTCGAGTTGGATGATGACCAGTGGCTGCTGCTGCGCTTTTCCGGCACCGAGCCGCTGCTGCGCGTGTTCGCCGAGGCCGCTTCGCCGGACAAGGCGCAGGCCCTGGTGCAGGCGGCCAACGAACTGCTGCCTCTGTAACGGTGCGCCCTCGTGGGCGTGTCCAGCGAGCCTGGAAGGCTCGGCTACGACATACAGCGCACAGGTCAGATGTTGAAGCGGATGTTCAGGATGTCGCCGTTCTGCACGACGTATTCCTTGCCCTCCAGCCGGAGCAGGCCCTTCTGCTTGGCCGCGGCCATGCTCCCCGCGGCGATCAGCGCGTCATAGGCGATCACCTCGGCCCTGATGAAGCCGCGCGCGAGATCCGTGTGGATGACGCCGGCCGCGTCCACCGCGTGCGCGCCCACGGGGATGGTCCACGCCCGGACCTCGTCCTCGCCGACCGTGAAGAAGCTGTGCAGGCCCAGCAGGGAATAGCTCATGCGGATGATGCGATTCAGCCCCGGCTCGCTGATGCCGTAGCCCGACAGGAACTCGGCGGCCTCCTCCGGCGGCATCTGCGCCAGCTCCATCTCCAGGCGGCCTTGCAGCGCGGCGATGGTCGTGCGCCGGTGGCGGTAGTCGCAGAGGGTCTCGATGGCCGTATCCGCGGGCGCATCGCCCACGTTGAGCACGACCAGCAGCGGCTTGAGCGTCAGCAGGCCGTAGTTGCGCAGCATCTTCAGTTCCGCAGGCGTCAGATCCATGTCGCGCAGCGGCGCGCCCGCGTTCACCGTCTCGTTGAGCCGCAGGAATAGCGCCAGCTCGGCCTCGTCGCGGGCCTTCGCCTGCTTATCGCCGCCCTTCTTGAGCTGCGCTTGCAGCCGCTCGATGCGCCGCTCGATGATGATCATGTCGGACAGCAGCAGCTCGCCGTCGATGATGGCCAGGTCGCGGCACGGATCGACGCTACCCTCCGTGTGGGGCACGTCGGGGTCCTCGAACGCGCGGATCACGTGGAGCAGCGCATCGCTCTGGCTGAGCGTGTTGAGCAGCGGGCCGCTCAGCCCGCCCTCGCCGACGCCCTTCGCCAGCCCCGCGATGTCCGCATAGGTCACCTTCGCATAGGTCGTCTTGCGCGGCTCGAACATGGCCGACAGGCGATCCACGCGCGCGTCCGGCACGTCCACGACCGCGGAATGCACGTCGAAGTGGCCCGAGCTGAACGCGGCGGTCTCGAGGTTGCCGCGGGTCAGCGCGTTGAAGATGGTGGTCTTGGTGGAGTTGGGGAGTCCGATAATTGCGATATGCATGGTTCGCCTGAATCCTTTGGTCGCTGACGGCTTGGTGTCTATCCGCGAATCGTTCTGGTCGGGCTCCGACCGAGCCAGGGGCGCGGCCAGAGACCGGCCCCGGCGGTTTTCGGGCAGATTCTTATTGCGCGGGCGCGTCGAGCAGATGTTGCTCCTGGACGACGAGCGCGGCCGCGCCGAGCAGGCCGACGTCGTCGCCGAGCGCGGCCGGGACGATGGTCAGCCCCTCGACATAAGCGGGCTTTGCCAGCGTGCGGATGGCGTCCCACATCGCGTCTTGCAGCAGGTCGCCCGACTTCATCACGCTGCCGCCCAGGACGACCATGCGCGGGTTGAACAGATAGAGCAGGTTGGCGATGCCGATGCCGAGATAGCGCCCGGCCCGGCGGAACGCCTCGCCGGCCAGCGGGTCGCCCGCGTACGCGGCCTGGCTGATGATGCGCGCGCTGACCCGCGCCAGGTCGCCGGCCACGAGGTCGCGCACCTGGCTCTCGACGCCCGCGCGCAACTGCTCGCGCACGTAGTTGGCGATGCCCGAGGGCTGCGTCAGCAGGGGCACGGTTTCGATGAAGGCCGAGAGCGCGGTCATGGTGTGGCGCCGGCGAGCTGGGCGAAGCGTGGGCAGGAGGTCATCAGCTCGTCGTAGGTGCCGCTGGCGGCGAGCCGGCCATCGACGATGCAGTGGATGCGGTCGCAGGCGCGCACCGTGCTCAGGCGGTGGGCGATCATGATGACGGTGCGCTGGCCCTTGAGGGCCTCCACGGCGTCGATGACGGCCTGCTCGGTGCCGGTGTCGAGGGCCGAGGTCCCCTCATCCATGATGAGGACATCCGGGTTGTGGTAGAGGGCGCGGGCGATGCCGACGCGCTGGCGCTGGCCGCCGGAGAGGCGGGCGCCGTGGTCGCCGATGAGGGTCTCGACGCCGTTGGGGAGGGCCCGGATGGTGTCCTCGAGCTGAGCGGC
>MWBF01000426.1 GCA_002068935.1 Chloroflexi bacterium ADurb.Bin325 | reverse complement strand
GGGGGCGCTGCGCGGCCAGGCGGCGGTCGTCGCGCGGCGGCTGGCCGTCGTGCTCGCGGCCGCGGGTCTCGCCTTTGCGCTGACGAACCCCTTTGCCCTGCTCGAGGCCGCGGCTTACCGGGATCAGATCGCAGCCCAGAACGCCATGGTCAGCGGCGTGATGGATGCGCCGTACACGCGACAGTATATCGGAACCGTGCCCTACGTCTACTTCGTCGTCCAGCTCAGCCAGTGGGGATTGGGCTGGCCGCTCGGCGTCCTCGCGTGGGGCGGGCTGGCCTGGGCCACAGTGGAGTTTGCGCGCCACCGGGCCGGCCCGGCGGCCACCGTCATGCTGGCGTGGGCGCTGCCCTACTTCGCCACGACCGGCCTCTTTCACGCCAAGTTCCTGCGCTACATGGCCCCCATCGTGCCCTGTCTTGTCGCGTTCGGCGCCGCGTGGGCGGTCACGATTATGCAGGGAAGAAGCAAGAAGCAAGAAGGAAGAAAGAAGAAGGAAGGCCGGGCGTTTCTTCCTTCTGCCTTCTTCTATCTTCCTCCCATCGTACGCCCAGCGCTGGCCGCGCTGGCGCTGCTCGCGACCGTCGGGTGGGCGCTGGCGTTCGTGCAGGTCTACAATCAAGAGCACCCCTGGATCGCCGCGTCGCGTTGGATCTACCAGCAGGCCCCCGCGGGCGCAAAGCTGCTGACCGAGCACTGGGACGATGCGTTGCCGCTCGCGCTGGACGAGCTGCCCGACCGCCCGGCGCAGCGCGAGTACGTGCGCGTCGAGCTGCCGCTGTGGGATGACGACACCCCGGCCAAGGCCGGCGCGCTGGCCGCGGAGCTTGCCAGCGGCGACTACCTGATCCTCGCCAGCAACCGGCTCTACGCGCCGATCCAGCGACTGGCCGCGCGCTACCCGATGGGCAGCGCGTACTACCGCCTGCTGTTTGCCGGGGAACTGGGCTACACGCGCGTCGCGGAGTTCACGGACTATCCGCGCCTCGGCCCGCTCGTCATCCCCGACGACCACGCGGACGAGAGCTTCACCGTCTACGACCATCCGCACGTGACCATCTTTGCCAACACCGGACGGCTGTCCGCGGAGGAGCTGGCCGGGCGGCTGGGCCGCTATCTGCCGACCGCGCAGCGCAGCCGCGGGTCGGGCGTCGCAGGCGCGCCGCGCGCGCCCGGCCATGCCCGTTATCTCCCCCAGCCGCCTGCGCCGGGCGCGGCGCTGACCCTCGACCGGCCGGTCGATACTCTGCCGGTCGTCAACGACTTTCGTTGGAACCGGGCCGCGTCGGAGAGCGGGCTGCTGGCCGTCGTGGCCTGGTGGTTCGTCGCCAGCCTGCTCGGCTGGATCACCTGGCCGCTGCTCTTTCCGCTGCTGCGCGGCCTCGCGGACCGCGGCTACGGGCTGGCGCGCGCGTTCGGCTGGCTGTTGCTGGGGTGGGCGCACTGGCTGGGCGCGAGCGTGGGGCTTTGGCAGAACCGGTTCGAGGTGTTGCTGGCGCTGCTTCTGCTGCTCGCCGTCGCCGGGCGCATCGCCTGGGCCGCGCAGCGCGCGCAGATGGCCGCGTTTCGGCGGGATCACAACCGGCTGCTGCTGGCGGAGGAGGCGGTCTATGCGCTTGCATTCCTGGCCTTCGTCGGCGTGCGGCTGCTCGACCCGGACCTGTGGCAGCCCTGGAACGGCGGCGAGAAGTTCATGGAGTTCGCCTTCCTCAACGCCATCCTGCGCAGCCCGACCTTCCCGCCGCTCGACCCGTATTTTGCCGGCGGCGTCATCAACTACTACTATTTCGGGCTTTACCTCGTCAGCGTGCTCATCAAGCTCACGGGCATCGTGCCCGAAGTGGCGTTCAATCTGGCGATCCCGTCCCTCTTTGCGCTCACCGCGCTCGGCGTGTTTAGCGTCGCGGCCAGCCTGACCCCGAACCGGGCGCGACGGTTCGCCGGCCCGCTGGCGGCCGTCGCGGCGACCTTGCTCGCGGGGAACTTGCAGGGGCTGGCCTGGCTGTTGGGCGCGGCGGGGCAGGCCCTGCGCGGACGTACGGCGCAGCTCTACGATTACTGGGCCGCCAGCCGCGTGATCCCGTTCACGATCAACGAGTTTCCGCTCTGGTCGTTCACCTTTGCGGATCTCCACCCGCACCTCATCGCGATGCCGTTCGGGATCCTCGTCATCGGCCTCGCGCTCGACCGGCTGCGCTCTCATCAGCGACTGAGCTACGTACAAGCATTCTTTAATGTTGCTGTGCTGATAATTGCCTTAGGCGCGCTCGGCGCGATCAATACGTGGGACTTGCCCACCTACGCGTTGTTTGTGCTGGGCGCGCTGATGTTGCGCGGCTGGCGATCGGGTCACGCGGCGACGGGCCTGGCGCTCGCCGCGGCCGCCGCGGCGCTCATCGCCGCGCTGGCGGTCGCGGCGTACTGGCCGTTCTACGCCAGCTACGACCCGCAGATCGGCGACGGACGCGGGCCGCTCGTGGCGCGCTTCCTGGGCTGGGTGCACGACGCATCGCCGCTTGAGCCGTGGCTGCAAGTGTGGGGCGCGTGGCTGTTCGCGGCCGGCAGCTACGTGGCCGCGGAGTGGCTGCGCGGGCCGCGCGGCCAGCCGGATCGGAGCGCCGGCCGCAGGCGGCTGGCCGGCGCGCTGTCGATCTTCGCCGTGCTGGCGGTCCTGGCGGCCGTGGGACGGCCGGCCGCGGCGCTGGCCGCGCTGCCGCTCTGTCTCGCGCTGCCGCTGATCGTGCGCCGCGACCGTCCAACGGAGGACGCCTTCGCCGCGCTCCTGCTGGTCATGGGCCTGGCGATCATCGGCGGGGTGGAGCTCGTTTACGTGCGCGATTTTCTGGCGGGCGGCGACTGG
>MWBF01000425.1 GCA_002068935.1 Chloroflexi bacterium ADurb.Bin325 | reverse complement strand
GCCGTGGATCAGTTGCGCATCGGCGATCCCCAGCCGGCCGGCCACATGCTCCATGAAACGTACCTTCTTCGCTGTCGCCTCGACCAGGACGAGCCGCAGCCGCGGCCAGACGATGCGCAGCGCCAGCCCGGGGAAGCCCGCGCCGGCCCCGACGTCCACCGTGCGCGGGTTCCGGGTCAGGAATTGCGCCACGGAGACGCCGTCCAGCGCGGCCAGGGTGGGGATCAAGGCCAGGGAGTCCAGGTAATGGCGCACCTCGACCTGTTCCGGGTCCGTGATGGCGGTCAGGTTGAACTGCTGGTTCCAGGCGAGCAGCTCTTCGGTGTAGGTCTCGAAAGCGGCCACCTGCGCGGGCAAGAGGGGGATGCCGAGCCTGGCCGAGCCCACTGTCAGTCGTTCCATGTCAGCATTATACCACAGCGCGGGGGCCCGCCGCGCTCATGGTGCGGGCGTCGGGCGCTCGGCAATGCCCAGCAACAGGAGATCCAGCATCCCGGTCATCCGCTCGCCCAGGGGATAGGCGACCTCCGTGTTGCACCAGCGGACGAGCTGTTGCAGATAGAGCGCATCGAGCGTATCGGCCAGCACGTCGGGGTCGAGCAGCGGGTTGATCTCGCGCAGCTTCTGCGCGCGGCGGATCATCAGGGACGCGGCCGGCCTGATGCTGAAGCCGCCGGCGTTGCCGATCAGCAGCTCCGGCACGGTGACGCCCTTGTCGAAGATCAGCTTGACCAGCGCGCGATCCGCCTCCAGGCTGCCGGCGAGCGCGGCCATGAAGCGCTTGAGGTTGGCGACGGCCGAGGCGCTGCCGCCCAACATGCCGGCTGCGCCCAGGCGGCCGATCTCCCGCTCGCCCATGTAGCGCAGGATGGCGTCCTTCGTGGGGAAGTAGTTGAAGAAGGTGCCCTTGGCCAGGCCCGCGCGGCGGGCAATCTGATCCACGGTGGTCTGCTCGTAGCCCTGCTCGCGGAAGAGCGCCAGCGCGGCGTCGTACAGACGCTCGCGGCGCTCCTGCTTGCCTGCGGCGCGCGCATCTCCTGCACGCGGACCCGCCGGCCCACGCGCAACGTTCGGTCCCTGGCTCATGGCCCCCCTCTGGCAGAAAGATGACTCCGGTCAGCCCGGCCATTGTACACGCGGAGCACGGGGCAAACAAAAAGGGTGGGACGTCATGGACGCCCCACCCCCATCAGCCGCCCGGCGGCCGATGGCTTCCTTCGCTCGTGGGCCTAGCTTATCCGGAAGTTGCTCTGGCCGGTCTCCGACCGAGCCAGGGGACACGGTCGGAGACCGGCCCCAGCAGGTTCTCGGATAGACGCTTACTTGCGGGCCTGCGCGTAGTTTGCGGCCACCTGGTCCCAGTTGATCACGTTGTAGAAGTTCGTGATGTACTCGGGCCGGCGGTTCTGATACTTCAGATAATACGCGTGCTCCCAGACATCGATGCCCAGGATCGGGGTGTCGCCCGTCATCAGCGGGCTGTCCTGGTTGGCCGTGCTGTAGACCTCCAGGCTGCCGTTGGGCTTGACGACCAGCCAGGCCCAGCCGCTGCCGAAGCGCGTCGTGGCCGCGGCGGTGAACTTCTCCTTGAAGGCCTCGAAGCCGCCGAAGGCGCTGTCGATGGCCGCGGCCAACTCGCCCGTCGGCTGCCCGCCCGCGTTCGGGGCCATCAGCTTCCAGAACAGGGAGTGGTTGGCGTGGCCGCCGCCGTTGTTGCGCACGGCGGTGCGGATGTTCTCCGGCACGCTGTCGATCTTTGCGAGCAGCTCTTCGATCGCCAGGTCGGCGAAGGGCGTCCCCTCGATGGCCTTGTTCAGGTTGGTGACGTAGGCCTGATGGTGCTTGCCATGGTGAATCTGCATCGTGGCGGTGTCGATGTAGGGTTCCAATGCGCCGAAATCATACGGCAGAGACGGAAGCTGGTGTGCCATTTTTGTTCTCCATCACAGACAATAGGTTCGTAAACGACGCCCGCACTATACCGTCCCCCTGTATATTTGTCAAATTTGTAAACATCTAAGTTTCTAAATAGGGATGATGGCCCCCTCACCCTGCCCTCTCCCCCGCTGTGCAGGGGAGAGGGTTGCGGCCGCGGTTCCCCCTCCCCTGCGAAGCGGGGGAGGGCCGGGGTGGGGGCCAACCCTGCCCTCTCCCCCGCTGTGCAGGGGAGAGGGTTGCGGCCCCCCTGATCTCTTCTCACCAAAAACGGAGACCCCAAAGATGTTTTGACAGTCGTTTGGCCTGGATTTATAATCCGGAAGGATATGAAACAGGCGCTAGCCTGCCCGTGCACGGGTAGGCTTTCTTATTGCATGCGGAAAGGCAGGCTGACGGTGGGCAAAATGCATGGCGAGCGACATGATCAGGCTTGAGGATCAGAGCGGCACGGCCGTCCAGCGCCGCACCGCGGGCTATACGCCGCGGCGTTCGTGGCAGACATGGCTCATCGGGCGGCCATTGCAGACCGCGGACGCGCCCGAACAGGCGATCCGCAAGATCGTCGGCCTGGCGGTCTTCTCGTCGGACGCGATGTCCTCGGTGGCCTACGGCCCCCAGGAGATGCTGCTCGTGCTGGCGGCCGCGGGCGCCGGCGCGCTGAACCTGGCCTTTCCGCTGGCCATCGTCATCGTCTTCCTGCTGACGATCCTGACGCTCTCCTACGAGCAGACCATCCACGCCTATCCGAGCGGCGGCGGCGCCTATATCGTCGCGCGCGACAACCTGGGCGAGCTGCCGGCGCAGGTCGCGGGCGCCGCGCTGCTGACGGACTATATCCTGACCGTGGCGGTCTCCATCTCGTCGGGCGTCGCGCAGATCGTCTCCGCGTTCCCGTTCCTGTTCCCCTGGCGCGTCGAGCTGGCGGTGGTCCTG
>MWBF01000424.1 GCA_002068935.1 Chloroflexi bacterium ADurb.Bin325 | reverse complement strand
TACCGGCCCGTTCATGCCGAAGAAGACGCGCCGCCCCGCCCGAATCTATCCGCCCCGGCGCGCACCCGCGCCGCCCGCGGGCCGCTGGCCCGAACCGCCGCCCCCAACCATCACCCTCTCCCGACCGCGCCCGGCGGCCATGCCGTCCGGCCATGCGGCGCGGCGGTACGCGCGGCGCGGCATCACCCCCCGTCGCCGGCCGCCCGCGGTTGGGGGTCTGCGCCGGCCGCGCGGGTCGAAAGAGCTGCCGCCCAGCGGCGAGGCATGACGTGTTAGCTCAACTCCGTTTATTGCGTCTACATTTCACTTTAGAGGTCGCTGCGCGGGCCGATCTGCCCGTGTTCAAGGGCGATATGCTGCGCCGCGCCCTGTTGTGGCATCTGGCCGCGATGTGGTGCCGTGCGCCCAGCCGCTGCGCGGCCGGCTGCCAGGCGCCCGACGCCTGTCTGTTCGGCCAGTTGTTGGAACCGCTGGCCCAGCCCCACTGGGCCGAGCCGATCCGCCGGCTGATGGGCGACACCGCGCCGCCGGCCTTCGTGCTGTGGGATCAGCAGGACCGCCGGACTGCGGTGCGGGCCGGCGACCCCTTCAGCTTCGAGCTGACGCTGATCGGCGATGTGGCCATCCGCCAGTTCCCGGCCTTCATCGCCGCGTTCCTGGTCGCGGCCGAGCAGGGGATCGGCCAGCCGCGGCTGCGGGGCCGCGTCCAGCGGGTGGATCTGCTCACCGGCGTCGAAGGCGTCGCGCGGCCGTTGCTGGCCGGCCGCGCCTGGCAAGGAGACCCGGCCGATGACGCCTTCGTGCAGTACGTGGATGCGCAGGCCTGGTCCATGCAGGCCGCGACCGCGACCGCGGCGCCGGTCACGCGGCTCCACCTGCGATTCCTGGCCCCGGTCAAAGTGGAGCTGCGGGGCGAGACGGTGCGCGCGCCCGGCTTCACCCCCTGGGCGCGGGCGCTGGTGCGCCGTCTGCGCATCCTCAGCCAGGCGCACGGCGCGGGGGAATGGCCCCAGGCCGAGTACGGGCCGCTGCTCGACCTGGCCGACGCGGTGCGGCTGGAGCATCACGAGACGACCTGGCTGACCGGCAGCCGGCACAGCCAGCGCGGCGACATGCCGCTGGAGGGCTTCGTCGGCCAGGCCTGGTACACCGCGCCCGCCGACCTCCGCCCCCTGCTGCCGGCGCTGTGGCTGGGGCAGTGGGTGCACGTGGGCAAGGCGGCGGTGTGGGGGAACGGGCGATATGAGGTGGGGATAGGTTGAACAGGAGGATACAGGATGCTTCGCGCACAAGATATCAAGAAGCGCACAGAGGAGTTCTGGGAACACAAATGGAGGGAGATCATATGCATCAGCCCCGAGATCCAATTACCCTACGGATTCTGGACGACCAGGAGCAGATCGAGGCCGCACGGGCCTGGTCGGCGCGTTGGCAGGATTTTCTTTCCAAATCAGAAGGTCTTGATTTGGCAGCGATGTGCCAACAGATTTATATACAATTAGATAAGGCCGGTCATGGAGAACGCGGGCGAGCTCCGCAGGCGCCCTTCTGCCCCCATGCACCCGGCAGCTATTTGCCTGATCATGCATTACTCACGTCAGCTATAGCTTATTGTATAGCTTATGATGATACGGCAATTGGTGAACGTGATCGGTTGTTGCTACGGCTGGCAGCGTTGAGTCACGAACTGCCAGCAAGGGGCTTAGAAACCGAAGCTGATGGCAATCTCCGAATGCAGATTGGCTTCGCGCCGCTGGAGGAGATTGAAAAGGCATGGATCGTACGCGCGTGGGAGTTACTGGATCAACAGGCAAGTAGAATAGAAAGTGCTAGTACCCAGGATGACACGCTTGCGGCATTTGCCCATGATCATCCAAACACCGGGGATCGGCGACTCGATCTGCTTTGGTATGCCCACATGGCTGCTTCCCAGCCGCTATTCAACTATCGTCTAGCGCTATCCGATGGTCAATCAGAACTGCGCGTGCTCCGTAAGCGAAACGACTTCATTCATCACCCGCTTGCGGCAACGCCGAAACCATGGGACTGCATCGGTCTGGTACATGGTGGCGCCACCAAGATCAAGGATTACATCTTCGAGTCGGCCAAGCTGCCGGAGATACGCGGGGCCAGCGCTCTGCTGGATCGCCTAAATTTGTCGGACACTCGGGCGCTGTTTGGTGATAAAAACGATCAAAGTCAAGCCGTGCAACCGCAGATCGACGCGCCTGAATGTGTAATCTACGCCAACGGCGGCGATATGCTTGCCCTGGCCCCAGCGAGTATGGCGCAGTCGTTGGCCGACGCTATTGAACAAAGGTACATCGCGGAGACTCTGATTGCCCAATGTGTAGCGGTGGCGGGCATGTACAGCCTGTTGGAACTGCAATATGGCCTTAACCCAGCCAGTTTCTGGGCCGACGACTATCTGTCGTTGTTGCAGACTGCCGGCGAGGAGAAAAAGCTGCTACAAGGCTACTATGGCAAGCCTCAAGAAGGGGAGACCGATGAGCAACTCTTCCACCTGCGCAAAAGTTTTGGTGAACTGACCACGGAGCTTGCTCTTAAGCGTTTTTGGCGCCGCGAGGGCAATGAAGGCTCTTGGCGAGATCATTCTAGCCAGGATGCCCGTACTTTGGCTTATTTCGAGACATTACCGTTCGGCCAACGGTGCAGTTCATGTGATCGACGTATCGCTACAGACAAGATTCAGGTTGGCGTCGACACCCGCGTCGTCTGCGAGGCATGTAAGATCAAGCTGAACCTGGGTCGTCGCCAAAAGGTAGGCTGGGCGATCGCTTTTGAGCGCTTTTTGGACCAGAACCCTGACTTACGACGTCGCTATCTCAGAAATACATCCGATATCGGGTGGGAGGGCACTCACACCCCGCAGG